>CANQUZ010000104.1 GCA_947627165.1 uncultured Roseburia sp. | reverse complement strand
GGAGCAGTTCGGATTCCAGACGGCAGGCCTGTCGGAATTACAGGGCGGAGACGGAAAAGCGAATGCGGAGATTACAAAGAGCATTTTAAAAGGAGAGGAGCGGGGGCCAAAGCGGGACATCGTACTTCTCAACGCGGGGGCGACGCTTTATATAGGAGGGGCTGCAGAAAGCATAGAACGCGGCGTGGCGCTTGCAGCGGAAGTCATTGACTCCGGCAAGGCATATGAAAAATTAGAAGAACTAATCCGCATCTCAAACCCGCAGTAAAAAAATGGCAGCCGTCGTCTTTTTTACGGAAGCCGGCTGCATTTGGGATGTTCCGGAAGGAAAAAGAGGGAGAATACAATGATCTGTTTTAACAGCGATTACACAGAAGGATGCCATCCGGCGATTTTAGAAAAACTGGAAGCTACCAACATGGAGCAGACAGAAGGGTATGGGGAGGACGCCTACTGTAAGGAGGCTGCAGAGAAAATAAAAAAAGCCTGCGGTGCTCCTCAGGCGGAAGTCCATTTTTTGGTGGGCGGAACGCAGACGAATGTGACAGTGATTTCCGCCGCCCTAAAGCATTATCAGGGTGTCATCACCGCAAAGACGGGACATATTCACGTCCATGAAACGGGTGCTTTAGAGGCCTGCGGACACAAATGCCTTGCCATAGACACAAGGGATGGGAAACTGACCGCGAAGGAGGTTGCGGACTTTGTGGACGCCCATTTTGCAGACGAGAGCTTTGAACATATGGTACAGCCGAGAATGGTCTACATATCCAATCCCACAGAGCTTGGCACCATTTACCGGAAAGAAGAATTAAAGGCGCTCTATCAGGTATGCAGAGAGCGGGGGATGTATCTGTTTTTGGACGGGGCGCGTCTCGGCTATGGCTTAACGTGCAGTGAAAACGACCTGGAACTTTCTGATATTGCAGCCTATACGGATGTATTTTACATCGGAGGGACGAAGGTGGGTGCTCTCTTTGGCGAAGCGGTCGTTATCACAAATGATGCCCTCAAAACAGATTTCCGATACAACATCAAGCAGAGGGGCGGTATGCTGGCGAAGGGCAGGTTGCTCGGACTGCAATTTTCCGTCTTGTTTGAGGAAAACCTATATTTTAAAATTGCAGCCCATGGAGCGGCTTTGGCAGAAAAACTCAAAAAAGAATTGACGGATATGGGGGTAACGTTCTATGTCGATTCCCCCACGAACCAGCAGTTTCCTATTCTGCCGGATGAAATCTTAGAGAAATTAAAAGAAGAGTACCGCTTTTCCTATCAGGCGAGGATAGATGAAAAGAACAGTGCCGTGCGCTTCTGTACCAGCTGGGCAACCAGGGAAGAAAACGTAAATGCGCTATTAGAAAAAATGAAAACGCTGCTGGGACAGTATTAAAATAGCAGGACCTTGGGATACCGGGTCCTGCTATTTTAATACTGAAATCCATGTTTCAGCTTCCTTCAAAAAGAACATTTCCGAAATGCTATCATTGCAGAAAAGCTGCAGCATGGAATCCATATCTTCTGCCAGTTCCATTTTGGGCAATTCGTCCAGAGGAACCCACCAGACTTCTCCCTCGTCAGAGGAGCATAATTCTCCTTCAAATCGGTTTGTTTTGTAACAAAGCACAATGTATCGCGTCCCGTCCTCATTGCTCCAGTCCTTAATGCCGCATAGTTGAAGATCTTTCACGGTAAGGCCCGTTTCTTCCAAAACTTCTCTGATGACGGCGTCCGTAAATGACTCGCCCCTTTCTACATGACCGCCCGGAAACGTCACGCCGGACCAAAACGAAGATACCCGATTCTGCACAAGGACATTTCCGTTATCATCATATACCATACACATATTGGTTAAAATTACCTGTTCCGTTCTATTCATAGTTGATATGTCCCCTTTCATATAGGAAAGCTTTTGTAGCTCCTACAGTTACTAACGCCCTCATTATAACACCCAAATTGTAAAGGTATCAAGCGGCAGTTCCTGCTCCTGTCAAATCTGCGCCTTGTACGTCAGATAACGAAAATTTCTGTGGTATTTGTTTCACTGTTCCCAGCATATATTGAATCAGCGCCATCAGGCTCCTGCAACGAGAAAAGACGCATCCAGCCTGTCGGCGCATTGTGCAGAATCTACAAAATTAAATGGTAAAATTTAGATAAAATATGGAAGTTACCAATCAGGGATTGCTTTTTTCCGAAAGCGGTACTATAATCTAACCAACATATGAAAACGTTACCGGAACTGATACCGATAATGTTACCGGAAATGTTTTCAAGAACAAGCATCATTTTTAAGGAGGAAAAATTTTATGAAGCGAAAAGGATTGTGCATGATGTTAGCTGCCGCCATGTCTGCGTCGTTATTGGCAGGCTGCGGGAATGCTGCCGGGGAGAGTTCTTCTGACGCGGTGGACACGAAAGCAGAAAATCAGGATACCGGTTCAGAAGCGTCTGAGGGCGACGAAGTAAGGAAGCAGATGGCGGCAGGCAACGGTTCCGTTTATTATCTGAACTTCAAACCGGAGCAGGATGCGGAATGGCAGAAGCTGGCAGAAGCTTATACAGAGCAGACCGGGACAGAGGTGACGGTCATCACAGCGGCGGACGGCACCTATGAGCAGACCTTAAAATCAGAGATGGCAAAGGAAGAAGCTCCCACCTTGTTCCAGGTAAATGGGCCGGTAGGTCTGGCAAACTGGAAAGATTATTGCTTAGATTTATCCGGAAGTGAGTTTTATTCCCATTTAAAGAGCGATGATTTTGCTCTGTTTAATGACAGCGGCGAGGTTTCCGGCATTGCATACGTGATTGAGACTTACGGCATCATCTACAACAAATCTATTCTGACAGATTACTGCACGCTGGATAATGCAGTGATTTCCGCACCGGAGGATATCAACAATTTTGAGACCTTAAAAGCAGTGGCAGACGATATCCAGGCAAGATTAGACGAGATCAACGATGCGTTCGGATATGAGCTTCAGGGCGCATTTACTTCCGCCGGCATGGACGGTTCCTCCGACTGGAGATTTAAGACCCATCTGGCAAATCTCCCAATCTACTATGAGTACAAAGATAAAGGCATTACCAGCACCGATGCCATTGAGGGAACCTACTTAGACAACTACAAACAGGTATGGGATTTATATATCACAGATTCCACCTGCGAGCCGGGCGTATTGTCCAGCAAGACAGGCGACGAGGCAGAGTCAGAATTTGGTATGGAAGAGGCAGTGTTCTACCAGAACGGAACCTGGGAGTACGGCAATCTGACCAATCCGGACAACGGGTATCTCGTAACGGAAGAGGACTTAGGCATGATGCCGATTTACATTGGCGTGGACGGAGAAGAGAACCAGGGCCTCTGCACCGGTTCCGAGAACTACTGGTGCGTGAATAAACAGGCATCTCCGGAAGATACCCAGGCAACGCTGGATTTCTTAAACTGGGTAATCGGTTCTGACGAGGGACGCGATTCTCTCGCAAACGTTATGGGATTTACGACGCCGTTTGACACATTTGACGACGGTTATGTAGCAGATAACGTATTTATCCGTCAGGCAAACCAGTACATTGCAGACGGCAAAACTCCGGTGAGCTGGAACTTCTCCACCATTCCTTCCGAGACCTGGAAAAATAACGTTGGTTCCGCTTTATTAGAGTATGCACAGGGAACCGGCGCATGGGATGCAGTTGTCACCGCATTTGTGGACGGCTGGGCGTCAGAGTATGCAGCGGCAAACGGACAGTAATCAATAACGATATGGCACCCATATCACAGATTTTTGGAAAAGGGCAGGCAGCAAACCGCCTGCCTTTTTTTCAGGAGAGGACACAAAAACATGGATAAATCAATCAAAAAATATGTTGCTATTTTCACGTTTCCAACGTTAATTGCATTTACCCTTGGCTTTCTGGTACCGTTTCTTATGGGGATTTATTTATCCTTTTGTGAATTTACGACGGTTACTGATGCGAAAATAACAGGGGTTAAAAACTATTTCAGAGTCTTTACGGATCCAACGTTTGTCCACGCATTGGGATTTACCGCACTGTTTACCATCGTATCCGTCATCACAATCAACGTCTTTGCATTTGCCATAGCGATGCTTTTGACAAAGGGGATTAAGGGGACGAATTTTTTCCGGACGGTATTCTTTATGCCGAACTTAATCGGCGGTATTGTGCTCGGCTATATCTGGCAGATTTTACTAAATGGAATCTTAGCGAATATCGGAAGGACGCTGACCTATTCGCCAGCCTACGGGTTCTGGGGGCTGATTGTTTTAATGAACTGGCAGCAGGTCGGCTATATGATGATTATTTACATAGCAGGAATCCAGAACATTCCGGGCGAGCTGATAGAGGCGGCAAAAATAGATGGGGCAACAAGCTGGCAGGTGCTTGGGAAAGTGACGATTCCGATGGTCATGCCTTCCATCACCATCTGCAGCTTTTTAACGCTGACCAACTCATTTAAGCTGTTCGACCAGAACTTAGCGCTGACAGCGGGAGAGCCTTCAAACAATTCCCAGATGTTAGCGTTAAACATTTATGAGACATTCTACGGCAGAAACGGCTGGGAGGGGGTAGGACAGGCGAAGGCCGTCATTTTCTTCCTCATTGTGGCGGTGATTGCAGTCACCCAGAATCGTTTGACCAGAAGTAAGGAGGTACAGCAGTAATGGTAAAAAAGAATGAAGATCAACAGGTAAGCGCAGTCAGAAGAGCAAAGCATGGCTGGATACTGACATTGTTTTTCAGCCTTCTTACTATATTTTATATGTATCCGATTTTTTTGGTATTGATAAATTCCTTTAAGAAAAAAGGCTTTATCATGAAATCGCCCTTTGCCCTGCCGGATGGCCGTTCCTTTTTTGGGCTTCGGAACTTCATCAGCGGGATAGAAAAGACAAACTTTTTTGGCGCGATTTCCAATTCGGTCATTATCACCGTGGGTTCTGTGGCGGCAATTATTCTCTTTACCTCCATGTGCGCATGGTATATCACCCGGGTGCAGAATCAATTCACCAAAAGCGTTTATATGCTGTGCCTGTTTTCCATGATTGTGCCATTCCAGATGGTGATGTTTCCGCTGTCGAAGCTTGCCAATATGATGAAATTAAGCAACCCCATCGGCATCATTTTCGTTTATCTTGGATTTGGAGCGGGGCTGGCGGTGTTTATGTTCTGCGGATTTGTAAAGAGCATCCCCTTAGAAATCGAAGAAGCCGCCATGATAGACGGATGCACGCCGTTACAGACCTTTTTTCAGATTGTATTTCCGATTATGAAACCGACGGTAATTACGGTGGCAATCTTACAGGCAATGTGGATTTGGAACGACTATCTGCTTCCTTACCTGGTATTGGACTTGAAAAAATATAAAACGGTCCCCATTGTCATACAATATTTAAAGGGAGGCTACGGGGCAGTGGACTGGGGCACGATGATGGCGATGCTGGTGCTGGCAATCATCCCGATTATCATTTTTTATGCGGCGTGTCAGAAATATATTATTGAAGGAGTAGTTGCAGGAGCGGTAAAAGGCTGATATGCTATAAGAAGGCATTATTTTCCAAAACATTGGCAAAAGAGGCAATTTAGCGAAAATATGCGAAAATAATAGTAGACAGGAATGAAAAAAATGGTTACGATAAAAGATATAGCCAGGGAATCAGGATACTCTGTCAGCACTGTTTCCCGCGTGCTAAACCATAGAAATGATGTCAGCCCGGATGCGAAGAAAAAAATTGAAGAAGTGGTGGAACAATATAATTTTGTCCCCAATAACAATGCGAAGCGCTTAAAACAAAACAATTCCAGATCCATCGGCGTTTTGGTGAAAGGTATCTCCAATATGCTGTTTGCCAGCATTGTAGAGGAAATCCAGCAGATGATCGGAAGAACGGAATATGCCCTGGCGGTGACTTACCTGGATGAGGACGCCGACGAGGTGGAGGAGGCGGAGCTGCTCTGCCGGGACAGAAAACCCATAGGCCTCTTATTTTTGGGAGGAAATCCGGAGAATTTCAAAAAAGGATTTTCCCACATCGATATTCCCTGTGTGCTGGTGACGAACTGTGTCGATCATGTGGAGTTTGCCAACCTTTCCAGCGTGACGACGGATAATATCGCCGCAGGAAAGAGCGCGGTGGACGCTTTATTTGCCGCAGGCCACAGGGATATCGGTATTTTAGGGGGAGACATTGAGAAATCCTATACCAGCCTCCAGAGGCTTTTAGGCTGCAAAGAGAGTTTCATGGAACATGGAATGGTGTTAAAGCAGGAAACCTGTTATGAGAAAGCGCGCTTTTCCTATGACAGCGCATATCGCGCCATGGGAAGGCTGATGAAAAAATATCCCCAGGTGACAGCCGTTTTTGCCATGTCGGACGTTATGGCGATCGGGGCAATCCGCGCCCTTAGGGATATGAATTACCGGATACCGGAAGATATTTCGGTCATCGGCTTTGACGGCACGGAACTGGCGGAATATTATAACCCAAAACTGGCTACCATTAAACAACAGTACAAAACCCTTGCAACGAGAAGCGTAGAAATTTTATTTGCTCAGATTGACTTGAAAAGAGATCCGATTCATGAGATTGTTCCTTTTGAGTTTGTAAGCGGAGAGAGTATTGGAAGAATAAATCACAAGGAGGAACAGTTGCTATGAGAAGCAGCGGCGTATTAATGCACATATCTTCTCTTCCGTCCCCCTATGGCATTGGGACCATGGGAAAGGAAGCGAGAAAATTTGCAGATTTTTTGGAGAAGTCCGGTCAGAAATACTGGCAGATCCTTCCTATCTGCCCCACCAGCTACGGGGACTCGCCTTATCAGTCTTTTTCCAGTTTTGCAGGGAACCCTTATTTTATTGATCTGGAGTATCTCTGCAAGGATAAATTACTGACAAAGAAAGAGTGCGGGTCATTCCACTGGGGAGACGACATCCACTCTGTGGACTATGGCGTGCTGTATCAGTCCCGTTACCAGCTGCTGAAAAAGGCATATGCCCGCTTTTTAAAACAGGAGCCGGAGGATTTTGCCGTTTTTTGTGAGGAGGAGGCAGACTGGCTGGAGGAATATGCCCTCTTTATGGCGCTTAAGGACGCCAACGGCGGCGCGGCGTGGTTTGAGTGGGAAAAGGATTTAAAGACCAGAAAGCCGGAAGCCATTGCTGCTGCAAGGGAGGAGTATGCAGAGGATATCAAGTTTTATCAGATGCTCCAGTACC
>CANQUZ010000103.1 GCA_947627165.1 uncultured Roseburia sp. | reverse complement strand
ATAAGAAGCAGAAAAACAACCATACTAAAAAAAAAAGGAAGTGAAAAGTGAAAGATGTTTCAAATCTTTCACGCGCAAGTTTGTGTCTGCGCTGCAAGTCCTGACATGACTGACACAAGCTTGACGAGGAAAAGCCTCGGCAAATCTGAGAGAAAGGCAGCGCAGAAATGAGGAAAAGTATGGGTGTGCAGATAGGAAAACAGAGCCTGCAGTTTGAAAAAGCGCCTTATATTATAAGCAGCGCGAACATTGTGGGGAAAAAAGAGGGAGAAGGGCCTCTGGGAGATTGTTTTGACGTAGTGGGGGAAGACGATAAGTTTGGGCAGAATACATGGGAGGAGGCGGAGAGCACCCTCCAAAAAGAGGCGTTTACCATGGCAATCGGCAAGGCGAAATTAAAGCCGGAGGACATTCGCTATTTATTTTCCGGAGATTTACTGGGACAAAATATCGCCACGTCTTTTGGGCTGATGGACACCCAGGTGCCGATTTTTGGACTCTATGGGGCCTGCAGCACCTGCGGGGAAGCATTGTCGCTAGGGGCGATGTGCGTGGCGGCGGGATATGCGGATTATGTCGTGGCCATGACGTCCAGCCATTTTGCCAGCGCGGAAAAGCAGTTTCGGTTTCCGTTAGAATATGCCAATCAAAGGCCGGCGTCGGCTACCTGGACGGTGACCGGAAGCGGGGCGTTTGTGCTTGGGACAAGGAGGAGCAAAGCGAGGATTACAGGCGTCACCACCGGAAAGATTGTGGATTATGGAATCAAGGATTCGATGAATATGGGGGCTGCCATGGCGCCGGCTGCGGCTGACGTGATAGCGGCAAACCTGTCTGATTTTGGCAGGACTCCGGCGGATTACGATAAGATTATTACCGGGGATCTCGGCACGGTGGGGAAGGAGATCCTAATCGACTTATTAAAGTATCAGGGGTACGATATCAGCGGAATCCACACGGACTGCGGGATTGAAATTTACGACGGGGACGCCCAGGGGACAGGTTCGGGCGGTTCCGGCTGCGGCTGTTCTGCCGTCACTTTGAGCGGTCATTTCCTGAAGCAGATCGAGGAGGGAAAATATCAGCGGATACTATTTGTCCCCACGGGTGCCCTGCTCTCAACGGTATCTTTTAACGAAGGGAAAACAGTGCCGGGGATTGCCCATGCAGTGGTGATAGAGCATACTTCATAGCGGAAAGGGGAAAGGGAGATGGATTATGTGAATGCTTTCTGGGTTGGCGGGCTGATTTGTGCGCTGGTTCAGATTCTGATGGAAAAAACAAAAATGCTGCCGGGGCGCATCATGGTGTTATTGGTGTGTCTGGGAGCTGTCTTAGGCGCGGTGCAGATTTACCAGCCTTTTGCGGATTTTGCGGGGGCAGGCGCTACGGTCCCGCTGCTGGGCTTTGGAAATACGCTTTGGAAAGGCGTCAAAGAGGCGGTGGATCAGAATGGCTTCTTAGGAATTTTTATGGGCGGCTTTAAAGCCAGCGCCGTGGGCATTTCCGGGGCTTTGATTTTTGGCTATATTGCCAGCATTGTGTTCCAGCCGAAGATGAAGCGATAAAAATAAAAGAAAAAGGTTTTCATTCAACAGGAAACGTTTTCGGAATATACTAAAACAAAAAGGGCAGATGGATGCAGAACAGCAAGTTCGGACAAGAGACGGAAGAATATCTTTGCGCCTATAAGAAGATACTGGAAGAAATGATCAAAGGGATGACAGAGGCGAAGCTGACAGACAGTATTTCTCATAATTTTATTGTGCAGATGATACCGCACCACCGCGCCGCCATCGAAATGTCAAAGAATGTGTTGAAATATACCCAAAATAGCAGACTGCAGCAGATTGCATCCGGCATTGTAAAGGAGCAGACCAAGAGCATTGAAAATATGCAGCAAATCCTAAAACGCTGCGAAATACAGGCCAATACGTCGCGGGATGTGATGCTTTATCAGCAGAAGGAGAGGCAGATTATGCAGATGATGTTTTATCAGATGCAAAATGCCAGAGAGACAAACCGCATTAACTGTGATTTTATGTGGGAAATGCTGCCCCACCATGAAGGGGCGGTCAGAATGAGCCACAACACGCTGCAATACTGCATTTGTTCGGACTTAAAGCCGATTTTGGACGCCATTATTACCTCCCAGGAGAGGGGAATCCGGGAAATGAAAAATCTGCAGCAACAGATAAGCTGCTGACAAAATGGAAGCCGTGCGGGCACGCGCCGGAGAGACGCCGGTAAAACTGCCCGACCATAGCAGGACAGAAAGAGAGAAGTCCCTTATAATAAGGAAAAGACTTCTCTCTTTTTGTACCAATTTCGTTAGATAATTTTCTCTATCGGTTGAAATGTTTTTGGCTTGTATGCTATAATAGACACAAAAAGCAAAGCAGCACAGCTATCAGGTAAGGGGAAAACAGCATGGAATTATTAGAAGAATTAAAAACATTAGGCGTTGATGTTGACGGTGCGTTAGATCGTTTGAAAGGGAAAGAGGAACTGTATATAAGGCTGCTTGGAATTTTTGTGAAGACGATGGAAGAACAGTATGTCAGCCCGGATTTTGACGGGAATGACTATCGCACGACCATAGAGAAAGCGCATAATATTAAGGGAACCTCCGGAAATATGTCGATTACCCCGATTTATGATGCCTATACCAGGATTGTGGATTTGTTGAGGAAGGAAAGGCCTGAGGAAGCGAGGATGATTTTAAGGGATATCCTGCCAAGGCAAAATGAAATTGTGGCCTGCATTAAAAAACATCAGAATGCGCAGCCATAGTCCCGCATGGAAAGAGACGGGAGCGAGAAGAGAAAAGGAGGGTCTGTCGGAGCAGACGGGAAAACAATATGAACAAAGATCTGAGGAAGTTATTGATCGTAGACGATTCCGAGGTTGACCGCGAGGTATTAAAAAATATTCTTTTCGATGAATTTGAGATTATGGAAGCCAACAACGGTTACCTTGGTCTGGAAGCGATCATACGCAAGCACGGGGATTTGGACGCGGTCCTCTTAGACGTATCCATGCCGGTGTTAGACGGTTTTAGCGTATTAAAGCTTATGCAGCAGAACAAGGTGGATGACATACCGGTATTCCTCATTACAGCAGAGGCGACGAAGGAAAACGTTGAGCGGGCGTTGGAGTATAACATCCAGGAATTTATCAAAAAACCGTTTGACAGGGAGGATGTTTTAAAGCGCCTGAAGGAAAAGCTTGGAATTGTGGAACATACGGAGCTGACGGAGGTAGACATCGCGGAGACGCAGAAATATATCCAGAACTTAAAGGAGGTCTACAAGAGATACCTCATTAACTTTAACAAGGATGTGGGGCATTATACCCGTATGGTAGCGCTCATGAAGATTCTCCTTGGCAAATATGCAGTCAGCGGCAGCGGGATTCCCCTGGAGCGGGCGGAGGTGGACATCATAAGCGAAGCGGCGTTTTTTTGTGACATCGGCTTTATGATGATTCCCAGCAATTCCAGAGGGGCGAACCATGAAGAGATGAACAGCGAGCAGTATCAGAGCCATACCACCCTGGGGGGCAGCCTGATACGGTTAAACCGGATGAAGCAGTGCGAGTTTTTCATCCATGTCTGCGCAGATCTCTGCGTACATCACCATGAGAGATTTGACGGCACCGGTTTCCCGAACAGGATTTCCGGAAAAAACAATTCCGCCTATGCCCAGATGTGCAGGCTGGTGGATGAGTTTGATTATCTGTTTTATAAATACAGGGAACATAATGAGCTGCAGTTTGATTTTGTTGCGGGCGAGCTTTCAAGGGACAAGGGAGTGGTAAGCCATGAGATATTCCAGTTACTGTTGGACAGCAAATATAATATCGTTATGTACTATGGCTCAATCTAAGGGAAATTGCGATAAAAATCCGGTTATCATATCATGCGAATAACGTTATGGGTAGAGAGGCAAAGTCAGTGCAGTGACCTTGCCTTTCCTGTTATCGTAAAACCCTTCCTGCACGGCGGGGCCTGGGAATAGCTTCCTAAGTGCGGATAGGTGCAGGCGCGGCTTGAAATATAAAGGGGGATATGATAAGATTGAAACCGTTGGGTTGAAATGGTGAAAGGACATCAAGGGAAGAAGGAGAAGCTTTTATGGTGAATCGCAAACAAAGAACGATTTTTGTCCTCAGTTTTATTGGGGCGATTCTGTTAAGTTGTGTAGTGTTTTTCGTACTGAACCACTTTATGAACAATAGAATTGGTGTTGCAATAAAAGAGATCAAGAGTACCTACGTGACAACTTTAAGCGGTCAGTTTCAGCAGAAGTTCTATACCCTGCGGGATATACGGTTAGAGCAGGTGACCGCCATGATCGAGCGTATTGAGCAAAAGGAAAAAGAAGAAAAAGAGTTCGGAACGAATAAAGCGGAAAAAAAAGAATACCTTGGGGAGATGGCGAGGGTAAACCAGATTTCTGTTTTGGGATTAATTGATGAGGAAGGGAATTACGAGAGCATCTATGGGAGCAGCGCCATTGAAGTGCGGCCGATTGACTTCAAAGGGATGCTGGATCAGGAAGGGTATGTGGTATGTTATGGGAAGAAGCCTTTCAGCACGGAATGGCTGCTGTTTGGAAAGAGATACGAATGTCCTATGAATAATGGGAATCAGAGCATCCTTTTGGTTGCGGGCACATCGGTGGCCTACGTCAGCAGCCTCTTGCTGTTGGAGCATACTTCGGATGAGGATGCACTGTACTCACATATTGTTGACCGCAATGGAGTGTTCATGCTGAACCATGACGAGGGGTCAGAGAATATTTACTCTCATTTGAGAGAGCGGTATGCGGATTTTGGAGAGAGCGAATTAGAGCGCTATGAAAGGGATATTCACCGGCTGTTGAGCGAAGATTTCAGCGATACGATCATCATTTCCCGGCAGGAAAAGGAAATCGATATGTATTGCGCAAAGCTTGAGGACAGCCTGGACTGGTATATCGTCACGGTTTTGGATACAGACAAGTTAGAAAAACCCATCAGTGAGTTAAATGATGTGCGGATGCTGTCCATGCTGTCGGCGGCTATGATCGTCCTGTCGGGGATGTGCGTTGTGATATCTATTTATTACAGAATGCTTAAAAAGCAGATGGGGAAATTAGAGAAGGCAAGGCAGGCCGCTGAGATTGCCAATCAGGCGAAGAGCGACTTCCTCTCAAGCATCAGCCATGACATACGCACGCCGATGAATGTCATTGTGGGAATGACAGAGATTGCAATGAAGAATACGCAGGATGTGAAGCACGTGGAGGATTGTATGCAGAAGATCCGGCTGTCCAGCAAACATCTGCTGAGCTTAATCAATGACGTGCTGGATATGTCTAAGATTGAGAGCGGTAAGATGGCTCTGGAAATGGAGAGTATGTCCCTGCGGGAGTGCCTTGACGATATTGTCAATATCATAAAGTCCCAGGTGAAAGAGCGGAGCCAGTACTTTGACATTTACATCCAAAAGATTTTGACAGAGTATGTTTATTGCGACAGCGTGCGCCTGAGCCAGGTGATTATGAACCTGTTGTCCAATGCGGTGAAGTTCACGCCGCAGGGTGGAAGGATTGACGTATATGTCTGCCAGGAGCCTTCCCCGGAGGGAGAGGAATATGTGCGCACCCGCTTCCGGATTGTGGACACGGGCATCGGGATGTCTGAGGAGTTCCAGAAAAATATCTGGGAAACTTTTTCCCGAGAAAAGAAAGATCAGGTAAAGCATACGTCAGGAACAGGACTTGGAACGGCGATTTCCAAGCGGATTGTGGATATGATGGGCGGAACCATTGAGGTGAAAAGCGAGCTGAATAAGGGAAGCGAATTTATCATTACCCTGGATTTAAAGAGGGACGATACCAATGGCGGGGAAATGAAGCTGCCGGCCTGGGATATCCTTGTGGTGGACGACAATGAACTGCTGTGCACCAGCGCAGCGGAAAACTTAAAAGAGCTTGGCGTCCATGCGGAGTGGACCGTGGACGGCAGAGAGGCGATTCGGATGATAAAGGAGCGCCGGGACAGCGGAAAGGAATATGATTTTGTGCTGATTGACTGGCAGATGCCGGATGTGGACAGCGCTCAGATCATCCAGGAAATCAGAGAAGAGATTGACAGTGAACTGCCGCTGTTTTTGATTTCCGCTTATGACTGGAGCGATATGGAAGATGAAATCGTCGCTTCGGGAATCAAAGGCTTTATTTCAAAACCGCTCTTTAAGTCCACTTTGTATCATCACTTGTCTAAATATATGGATGAAAAAGACAGTGAACCGGAGCAGTCGTATGAGGCGGAGAAACTGAATCTGGCGGGCAAGCGGATCCTTTTGGCAGAGGATATTGACCTGAACTGGGAGATTGCCTACGAACTTCTCTCCGACTTTGGTTTGATGCTGGATCGCGCCGTAAATGGAAAAGAGTGCGTAGAGATGTTTCAGCAGTCTGCGGTCGGTTATTATGATGCGATTTTGACGGATATCCGAATGCCGGTGATGGATGGTTATGAAGCCGTGAAAGTAATCCGGGCGCTGCCGCGCGAGGATAAGAACCTTCCGATTATCGCCATGACGGCGGACGAATTTTTTGGGGGGGGGGAAGAAGCCTAAAGGAATAAGGAAGTAGGTTTCTTTCTGAAAAAAGAAGAATTTTTCCAAAGTCAGGGGGACTGCCGCATGGAGTGCGGCAGTCCCCCTGAGTATGTTAGGGCCCTTACTCGTAGAACAGGGCGTCCACGTCAAATTCCTGATCAATCATGCCTGACTGATACATGAAATCCGCCGTATCCTGGAAGCCTTCCTTATCAGACTCGGTCAGCTCTGTGGAGAAGTCATAGTAAGCATACATTTCCTCCACCGCCGGTAATTCTAAGTCTAAGGAATCGGCAACGATTTGCAGCGTTTCCGCCTCGTTCTCTTCCATGAAGGAAGCAATCTCATCCTGTGCCTGTCCCAGTTTCTGGATGACGTCGGGATAAGACTGGTAAAATTGGTCTGTGACGGCTACGGCAATGATGGCGTTAATCAGGCCTTCTCCGTCTGCAACCAGATGGCAGCCCTGCTGCTTTGCCTGATATGCGGTGGCGCCTGCAAGGAGCGCTGCGTCCAGGCTGCCGCCGTCTAAGGCAGCTTTCGCTTCCGGAATCGTCATATTCACAAAGTTTACATCCTCAATGGACATATCTGCCGTTGCCAGGTAAGCGACCAACAGCTCGTGCAGGTTGGTGCCCGCAGG
>CANQUZ010000102.1 GCA_947627165.1 uncultured Roseburia sp. | reverse complement strand
CAATCTGCTGTTCCATACAGTCTACCAGGCTGATTAAAGATTTTTTGCGCCCCCGCACTTTGCTTAACATCACTAAGCGTCCCTCATTATTCACATGGAGAACAGGTTTTAAGTTAATCATTGTCCCTAAGATAGCGGCGGTTTTTGAGAGGCGGCCTCCCCGGTGGAGATGAAACAGATCGTCTACGGTAAAGTTATGCACCAGATGCAATTTGTTTTCTTCCAGCCAGGAAACAACCTCCTCCAAAGATTTCCCGGCTTCTTTCATGGCGACGGCTTTGTATACCAGAAGCCCTTCCCCCAGAGTGGCTCCCAGGGAGTCCACCACGATGATGCGGCTGTCAGAATATTTTTCGCATATTTCTGCGGCAGCCAGGCGGCAGCTATTGTAACTTCCGCTCATGCCGGAAGAAAAAGCGATATGGAGGATATCCACGTCCTGTTCTTTTAAAATATCGTCGAACAGATTGGCCGCCTCCTGCGGGTTCGCCTGGGAAGTGGTAGGCAGAGAGCCCGCCCGCATCTTATCATAAAATTCTTTCACCGGCATGGGATTCTCCCAGGTATAGGTGGCTCCTTCTATGGTATAGGGCAGAGACATTAAGCGCAGGTTATGCTTTGCCACATAGTCTGCGGGTAAGTCTGCGGTAGTGTCGGTCGTAATAATAAAGTCTCTCATGAAATCCTCCTTTTATGGCACATTGGAAAAGTCTGAATCCTATGTACAGCAGATGGTTATCCTGTTTTTGGACAATTATGGAATCATTATACATGATATCGGTAAAAATGAAAAGGAACAAAATAAATTTTCAAAAAAAGTATTTACATTTTTAGTAGAATGAGGTAGTATATAACTATCTTTTTATCAATTTTGTGAGCTGACCGAATGGATTCCCAGCGTCTGCGGGGAGCGGAGGTTAGCGTCGAGCGGGCAAAAGCCCTCTTATCTATTCTCTATTTCTCATTCACCCAAAAAAAGAAACAGGATTAAAAATAAAATGTCCTAAGAATCGGACAAGGTCTTTTTGGTGTGCAAAAAAAACGGGAGTTTTCCGCAGATGCTCCGACAGGGGGCGGAAGCCTTTGCAGAGGGAACGGGCGGACATTCGGGAACTGGCATTAGATTTGAAAATTTGAAACGAAAAACATAAAAACCTGAACAACGAGAAGAAAATGGAGGTAACGGATGGAACAGGTAATGAAACATTATGGAAGCGCGATTCTTGCAGTCATAGTCTTACTGGCTTTAGGCGCAATTCTTGCAGTGGCGCTTTCCTCGGACGGATATGTGGCGAATGAGTTTAAGGAAGCGTTGACCGGATTTTTTAATAATATGAACGCGATAGGAGGGGGCGGGACAGGAACGCCGGCAGTTTAAAAACGCTTCTGCAAATGGAGCAATCCTGGAAATGGCTCACCTGATAAAACCAAAAGATTGGAGGTACAATGAAAGAACTAATATTTACGCCCAGTGAGGAACAGTTTGGGGTATTCTGGAAATATCTTAAGATTCCGGAAGTGACGGATGTGGATTATAACGGAAAAGAATTGTGGATTACCCACTTAAAAAAGGGCAGATACCGTGCAGAAGAGGAAATCACCGAAACTTTTATCAGTGCTTTCACCCACCATATTTCTAATTGCGTCAACAAGCAGTTTAACAATGCCAACAAGATTTTAGAGGCGGATACCAAAGAACTGAGGATTAGCATTCTCCACGATTCTGTGGCGGCGTCAGGCATTTCTATCTGTATTCGGAAATCGCCGGCGCTGGTCCGCAATACCGTAGACAGCATGGTGGCAGGCGGGTTTTGCCCGGAAAAAATCCTTCACCTGCTTATAAATTGCGTCCAGGCAAAAATGAATTTTATTTTTGGGGGAGAACCGGGGGCGGGAAAAACGGAATGCGCCAAATTTTTCATGCAGTTTATCCCAAAGGAGGAGCGTGTCATTACCATTGAGGATTCCCTGGAAATCCACTATGGGGATATTAACCCCGGAGCGGACGCGGTGGAACTGCGGATATCCGCCGGGTTTACTTATACGGACGCCATCAAAGCCTGCCTGCGGCAAAACCCCAGGTGGCTGATGTTATCGGAGGCCAGGTCTGTGGAAGTGACGTCCCTTTTGGAACAGTGGAGCACCGGAGTAAACGGATTTACCACGATCCATTTAGACGACTTGCGGAAACTGCCGGACCGCATACAAAATATGATGGACAATGTCAATGATGCGGACCGGATGGAAAACCGGATTTACCGCTATGTCAATGTGGGGATTTTGATACGGCGCATGGAGCTGCCGGACGGGACCATCCGCCGCTATATGGATCAGATGTGTTTTTATGCCAGAGAAGCGGGAGAAAATAAGATCTATCTGCTGATGAAAGACGGAGAACTCATCTCGGAAGAAATACCGCAGGATATTATAAAAAAGCTGGAATATGCGGGAATCAGCAACCCCTATGACTGCCGCCGGATACATCAATGCCGAAAGGAGAAGAGATAAGTTGAAAAAAAGCGGGATGGGCGAAAGTGTAAAATTGTTAATTCTGAAAAACTTAGAGAAGGAAGTGCATAAATACGGCTACCATTGGTCCTGGAAATCCCATGTCCTTCTTACCGCAGGAGCTTTGCTGGGAATTTGCGCCATCGGGCTCGTTTTTCAGCTTAGGATGGAATATCTGGCGGTAATTGTGATTGTGACGCTGTTTCTGCTTCCGGTGTTTGTCATCGATGTCTTTCGCAAGATGTTTGAGCAGAAACGATTTTCAGATGCGGCGACTTACATGGAGCAGATGCTGTATTCCTTTCAGAAATCGGGAAAGATCCTGATCGCCCTAAAGGAAACGCGGGAGCTTTTTGAGGAGGGGCAGATGCGCGAAGTGATACAGGAAGCGATCTGGTATGTGGAGCGGGGCAGCGCGGAATCAGAAGGGGGAATTTTAAGGGAGGCTTTCCAACTGATTGAAAACGCCTATGGATGCCGGAAACTGTATCTGGTACATGAACTGCTAGTCAGTTCAGAGCTCTATGGCGGAGAGACAGAGCAATCTAGTATGCTGTTGCTGGAGGATTTGGAGCTTTGGAAACGAAGGGGATATCAGCTGCAGAAAGAGAAAAAAATCAGCCATAGGGACAATATCGTATCCCTTGTTGTAGCGACGCTCCTCTCTGCTGTCGCGCTATACGTCTTAGATGCCATGAAGGGAATGTTTCCGGAAAGAAGCGAATCTTTTCAGATTTTTCAAGTCACTGCCATTCAATGGTCTTCTCTGTTATTTATCTTATTTTCCCTGTTTGTTTTTGCGAAAAGCACCAAAAGCCTCACCAGGAACTGGCTGAAAGAGGAGGGCGCAAGGGATATCGGCTATATCCTGGAAAGTTATCAAATGGTCATGGAGTACAATGAGAAAAAAGCGAAAAAAAAGAGCTTTTTATGGGCTGCCCCTTTTTTTGCAGGGGCGGCGGCATCCTGCATTTTTCAAAATAAGTGGCTGGCGATTGTCCTTCTTGGCGTGGGATGCTTTTTGCTTATGCAATACAAGGCAGGATACGCCCTGGCGAAAAAAGACCTTACCGAAGAGCTCTATCTTGCATTCCCCCAGTGGCTGATGGAAATTGCGCTCTTGCTACAGAGCAATAATGTGCAGATGTCCATTCGGAAATCGGTACAGCAGGCTCCGGAGGTATTAAAGCCGGAACTGGAAAAACTGATGGAACGCTTAGAGGAAGAGCCGGATCAACTGACTTCCTATACCGATTTTTGTAAAAATTTTGACATTCCGGAAGCTGCAAGCTGCATGAAAATGCTTCATGCCATTTCAGAGGCTGGGACTGGAAATGCCGGAATACAGGTGCATGAACTGATAAAGCGTGTCAGTGAGATGCAGAACATGGCGGACGAAATCAAAAACAGAAGCGTCTCTTTCCAGATGAAAATGATGTTCTCCTATCCGGTCATTGCAGCCACGGTAAAATTGTTAATCGACCTGACGGTGGGAATGTTTTATATGTTCCGTATGCTGGGAAGTCTGGGAGGCGCCTTATGAAGCAGGTGATAAGTGTTTTCGGGGCAATGCTGGTTTTGCTCCTCCATGTCTGTATCTGCATCGGAACCATGACTGCCGCAAGTGAAGCGGCTGCGGCGAAAGAATATAAAGCGGACGTAATTTCAGAGATAGAAAACAGCAACTTCAATCCCAAAGTCATCGCCGCCTGTATTTCCCAGGCGGAAGCTTTTGGGTATCGGCTGGAAGTAAAAACGTCGGCGGATGTGAACCGGGAAGTGAAGACAGCGGAAGTGGTATTGTCCTATTCTTATGAGATACCAGTCTTAGGAATTTCCCAGACCCGGATGACAAGAGGGATTGCAAGATAGCCGGGGAAGATGGAAAAGAGAGAGAAGGAAAAAGAAAAAAATTTGGTCGGGAGGTGGAAGAATGGAGCAGATAATTTCGGAGATGGGAGAAACAGCCCTTGCAATTTTAACCGGGGCGGGAGTTTTATCCATGTTTGCGGCAGTCCTGTATTATGCCGCATCATTTTAGAAGAGGAGGGAGAACGGTGCGGGAAATCATAGAACACTTTGGGGACACGATGCTTTGCATGGGGTCCGTAGGAATGTTACTGCAATTTTTTATGGGGTGTGTAAAAGAAGGGGGAATATTGTGCGAATTTGTTAGGAATTTTATGGAAAGCATCTGCGGCTAGAGAGCGTAACGTTCAGAGAGTGCCGCAGTCCGGAGGGAAATATGGAGCAAATCATTCAAACTTATGGGAAAGTGTTCCTCAGTGCGGCGTCAGTAGCGCTTTTGGCGGTACTTCTGCTTACCACGATAAGCGATGAAGCGGGAAATCGGGGGATATTTAGAATCCTTGGCGGCTATTTGGAATCGGAGATGAAAGTTTCAGCGAAACCGGAAGAGTTCCAGACGATGGAGATAGAAAACCAGAAAAGCGCGCCGGAAATTTCGATGATACAAAGCGGCACGTTTTCTGTTGGAACGATAAAATGTACGGAGTTTTTAAAGGCTGTAGACTATCAGGGAAAGGAGCTGCCTGTAAAACTGCTAAAGCTGGAAAATCCGGCGGGAGAAGAGATGGAAGAGCAGTCTCAATGGGAAAACGGCAGGATGGAAATTAAGGAGCCGGGGATTTATACCTTGACGGTGCAGGCAATGGATGAAGATAATCGAAAAACGGTATCCGTCATACGAATCCCCGTAAACCCGGCGAGGGGATTCGGGTGAAGCACAGGAACGGGTACCATTCGGAAGGGAGGTTCAGTTGAAAAATATTGCTGTTATGGTGGTAAACATCATGCTGGGCGTACTGCTGCTTTTGATTGTGCTGTCCATATCGGGCAGGATGAACCGGAGTGTGGAAATAGAGAGCAATCTGGCTTCCGTGGCGGAGGAAACGGTGGAAAATGCGGTGGAGAATCCCAAGTATTGCATCCATGATACAAAAGAGTTTATCGCTGATTTTACAGAACATTTATCGGAGCGGTTAGACGCCACCGCAGATCTTTGCGTTGAGGTGGAACAGGCAGGGGAGCAAGAGGGGATTTTGGCTGTGAAAGTAACAGAAAGTTTCTCCCATCCCAATGGCAGAACCGGAAAGGTCTCTAGCTGCCGCACTGTGATTTTCGATAAGCTGCAGGAAGAGGAACAGCAGGAAGCGACAATAAGGTTTTATTCATCCAGAGAAGAGATGGAGCAGGGGGGAATCTGTTATAAATTTTATTGCGTAAAGAAAGGGGAGAAAATAATCCCGCCTTTGAAGCCTGAAAAAGAGGGGAAGGTATTTGATGGCTGGCGGCTGCAGGATGGCAGCGAAGGGGATGTTTCATCGCCTGTGGAGCAGGATCGCGTCTATTATGCCGCCTGGAAATAAGAAAACTTTTTCTTATGGAAAAAGAGGTCATCCCGCTCTGATTGAGGGGATGGCCTCTTAGCCTTTTCTACTGTTCCTCAGAAGCGTCCGTGTCTGCTGGGGCTTCCGGCTTTTTGATGTATATTTTTTCGATACGGTTTTTATCCATTTGCTCCACCCGCAAAAGAACGTCGTCGTCAGTAATGATTACTTCGTTTTTTTCCGGAAGATGGTCGAGCAAGCCGATTAAATAACCGCCAATCGTATCATAGTCCTCGGAGAAGAAATGAAGGTCTAATTCTTCACACAAATCATTTAAATTGGTGGAACCATGTACCATAAATTCACGCTCATTTAACTGCACAATGGAGTCTTCCTCATCCTCATCATATTCATCGCGAATGTCGCCCACAATTTCCTCTAACAAATCCTCTAAAGTAATCAGGCCGGCGGTAACGCCGTATTCGTCAAGGACAATGGCGAGGGAGGCGGAAGATTTCCGCAGGTCCATCAACAGCTCAGCCGTGTTTTTGTGCTCGTAGGTAAAATAAGGATCCCGCATAATGTCGCGGACGGAAAAATGCTCCTTGTCCGTGCATAAAAGCAAATCTTTGATATTGACAATTCCAATGACATTGTCAATGGATTCCTCATATACCGGAAGCCTGGTGAACTTGTCCCTCTTGTAAAGCTCAATCAGCTCTTCGTAAGTGCTGTCCACATGGACAAAGGTCATATCAATGCGGGGAACCATGATTTCTTTTGCCTGGGAATCCCCAAAGTCAAAGAGATTATTAATCATTTCGTGTTCCTCAGATTCGATGACACCGCTTTCTTTGCCGACGTCTACAATGGTGCGCAGCTCTTCCTCTGTCATCTGCTGGCTGACGCTGTTCGGGTTGACCCGGAGAAGCCGCAAAAATCCTAAAGACAGATTGTTGATTAAAAAAATAACCGGTGTCAGGATCTTCATTAAAAAACTGATGGCGCCGGAATAACGGAGAGATATCTTTTCCGAATGGATGGTTGCCAGTGTCTTAGGGGAAATTTCACCAAAAATCAAGATAAGAAACGTTAAAATTCCGGTTGCAATTCCAGCCCCTACGCTGCCCCACAACCTGATTGCAAGGGAAGTTGCAAGGGAAGAAGCGGAAAGGTTGACGATGTTATTGCCAATCAAAATAGCGCTGAGCATTTTACCGGAATCGTCAGTGATGCGAAGTACCCGTTGTGCCCGTTTGTCGCCTGCCTCGGCGAGGGTCCGGATACGTATCTTATTTGACGTGGTCAGAGCTGTTTCTGCAGAAGAGAAAAATGCAGAAAGGATTAGTAAAATGATTAGAAATATTAATTGGGGTATGGCGTCCGCGTCCAAAAGTGTTCACCTCATCTAAAATATAATATTTTCCGGCACTGTAACAGTGCCGGAATACTAAATTGATATCTATTATATACGGAAAGTGATTA
>CANQUZ010000101.1 GCA_947627165.1 uncultured Roseburia sp. | reverse complement strand
CGTTTTCCCCTCTGTTCCGGAATCATTCCTCGAAAGGCAGCGTCAGGCAGGAGCCCTGGCAGTTCGACGAGGAGACCCTTGCGGTTAGCCGGAAATTCATCGCATTGCGGTATCGTCTGCTCCCCTACTTCTACGATTTGTTCCATCAGTGCGAGGAGACGGGGCTTCCGATTTTAAGGCCTTTAGTGCTCCATTACGAGCAAGACCCGGAGACATGGAATCTAAACGGAGAATTTTTGGTGGGCGACAGTATGCTGGTGGCTCCGGTGCTAGAGCAGGGAATGACCAAAAAGCTGGTGTATTTGCCGGAAGGGACCTGGTATGATTTTGCGACAAAAAAACCCTACCGGGGAAAGCAGTATTACATGGTAGATGCCCCCCTGGACACCTGCCCCCTATTTGTGAAAGAGGGAAGCATCATCCCCACCTATGAACCGATGCAGTATATCGGGGAGCGGCCTGCAGAAGCGTTAACGTTGATGGTATTCCCAGGGGCGGGACGTTACCTGCATTATCAGGATAACGGCACAGACTTCGCCTACCGGGAAGGCGAGTACAATTTATACGAATTTACGCACGAAGACAACGGTGGGGAGCCGGAAGTCAAAATAAAAATGCTCCATGAAGGATACGCACGCTACAAAAAAATTGTCATATGATATAGGGAAGTTATCTATAGGGAGTATAGAGTGGACTATAATCAGGAACAGTTTATCCGGATGCAGTTAGAAGCGCCGAAAATGCCTTTTTATATGAGCTATCCCATGCAGAATCTGTATCTGACAGAAATGGAATATGAAAAGGATATGGAGCGCATGAAAGAGCTGTATCCAAGGGAAGTGAAGCAGATACTGGAAGTTGTGGAAGACGAATGCGACAAAATGGAATATGAGGGCAGCCTCATGTTTGATGAATATCCGGATCGGCTGATGATAGAACGGGTTGTGGATCGAATTTATCAGAGGGTAAACGGGGATGAGCCGGATATCGAGGCGGAACAGTACTGGGGAGGGATGATGCCGCCTCCACCGGGCAGGCCGGGAACGCCGCCACCGTCTGGCAGGCCGGGACATCTGCCGGAGAGGCCTGGAACCATGCCGCCGGGCGGTGGGCTGCGGCCGCTCATTGGAGTTCTCCTGAACAATGAAATGTACCGGAGAAGGTGTCGCCACAGAAGGTGCAGGCGTTGGTGGTAGCAGGGAAGTTAAGAAAAAAAGAAAGAATCCGATTTAATGATTGCGGAATGGGAAAAAAATGAATAAAATATAGCTATCGCATTTTCGCGGTAGCTATATTTGATTGGACATATCAGGGAGGGACAGGCGTGCAGAAGGGTGTAATAAAAGCAGGCGTTTTAATTGCTGTATTTATCGTGTCGCTAATCATTTTTGAAATGCTGACGAACCATGTGAATGAAGATTTGACCACAGAAATGCCGGAAGCGACACTGCCGGTTATTTCTTTGTTTTTTGGGGACACAGAACTCAATGAGCTTTATGGATACCGGCAGGAGATGAACGCAGCATACATGAGGGACGCCATCACGCCTATAGGCGAAAGCCGGAGGCTGCCCATCAGGATACAGACGGATCAGATGCAGGTTGACGGCATCTCCTATGAAATCAGAAGCCTTGACGGGAGCCGTCTGATTGCCAATGCGGACGTGCCTTCGTTTCAGGAAGAGCGGGGAGTGATCGAGGCGGAGCTGGAAATTCAGAATCTGCTGCAGGAGGGGGTGGAATACCTCCTTTTGATAAACTTAAAAAGCGGGGACGACACGATTTCCTATTACACCAGAATTATGGAGCCGGTCAACGCCCATGTGGAAGAGTGCTTAACGTTCGTGCAGGAAGTGCATGATAAGACGTTTAACAAAGAGACTTCCGGCACGCTGGCAAGTTATATGGAAAAGACCACAGGGGATAACACGACCCTTCAGTTTGTATCCTTAAATTCTTCCTTAAAGCAGATGGCGTGGGGGGAGTTTGAGGGCGAGCCGCTGACTGCGCCGATACCATCCATCAAAGAAATTACAGATACGTACAGCGTTATAGTGCTGGAATATGTCGTTGCCAGCGTCGGAGAAAACGGCGAGAGCGAATATTTCAATGTAGAGGAATATTATCGTGTCCGCTATACGGAAAGCCGCATCTATTTATTGAATTATGAGCGCACCATGAACGAGATTTTCCGAGGGGAAACGGCAGGGCTGTTTGAAAATGTCATTCAGCTTGGCATCCGACCGGAGGAAGTGGAGTACCGTTCCAACGAGGCGGGAACCATCGCTGCGTTTGTGCAGGAGGGAGAGCTTTGGAGCTTTAACGAGACGGAAAACAGCCTGGCAAAAGTCTTTAGCTTCCGCGGTTATGAGGGAATCGATCGGAGAGAAAATAACAGGGAGCATGAGATAAAAATCGTCAGCATAGACGAGGCGGGAAGCGTGGATTATATTGTCTATGGCTACATGAACCGCGGGGCACATGAGGGGGAAGTGGGCATTGCGGTCTATCATTATAACGGCCTTTCAAATGCCAATGAGGAATTGGTGTTCATTCCTTCGGATAAATCCTATGAGGTGATGAAGTCGGAACTGGGGCAGCTAATGTACGTCAATGAAGGCGGGACGCTTTACATCATGATGGGGGGAAGCGTCTACGGGATTGATTTGGCTACGCTGGAAGTCCGGGAGCAGATGAAAGGGTTAAAAGCTGGAAATTATGTGATGTCAGAATCCAACGGTTTGTTTGCCTGGTCGGAGGAGGCGGAAAGCAGCACGATTCATGTCATGAATTACGCAAACGAAAAAGTAATCGACATAACGGAATCGAAAAACAAATACGTAAAGCCGCTGGGGTTCATGCAGGAAGATTTTGTGTATGGCGTTGCGAACGCATCGGACGTCTTTGAGGATGCGGCAGGCAATGTCACGATTCCCATGTGCCAGATTAAGATAGCGGATGTTTCCGGTGAGGTGCAGAAGGAATTAAAAACTTATGAAAAGAGCGGATATTTTGTTTCTGACATTGAAATAGAGGGTAATACAATTTACTTAAATCGTATACAGTATAACGGGACCGCCTATGTGGAGGCGGAACAGGACATGATCGTAAATCGCGAGGGCGACGTCGGAAAGGCAGTGGAGGTGCATCGGACGAACAGCGGGGTAAAACAGACGCAGATTCAGCTATCTTTAGCCAACCCCGTCAGCCGGAAACAACCCAAGTTACTGACACCGAAAGAGACGATTTTAGAGAAGGGCAGGACGGTGTATTTAAAAGAGGACAGTGAGACGGAACGTTACTATGTCTATGCCAAGGGAAATGTCATTGCAGCGGAAGAGTCTGTGGCGGAGGCAATCAAGGAAGCGAACGAGCGGATGGGCGTCGTGATTGACCACACGCAGCAGTACATCTGGAAGCGTTCCAGAAAAGCCGTCCAGGAAGTGGCGATAGACATGACCGTAGGGGAAGAAGACGCGAATGAAGGAAGCATGACGCAGTGCCTTAACGCCATATTGGAAAATGAGGGGATTCATGTCAATGTCAGCGCCTTAATCGCCGGCGGGGAAACGCCTAAGAACATCTTAAGGGACACCATGAAGGATGCCTCCATCTTGGATTTGACGGGCTGCAGCGTTGAGGAAGTCCTGTATTATATAAGCTGCGGAAAACCGGTGTTTGCCATGACAGGCAGCAGTGAAGCGGTTCTGCTCATCGGGTATGATTCCAATAACGTCGTGATGTTTGATTTTGCGCAGGGAGGTAAAGTGAAACGGAACCTTGCGGAAATGGACGGGGTGTTTGCAGGGGCGGGAAACGTATTTTTTACGTACCTAAACCAATGACGGAGGCTTGTGAAAGAAGTGAAAACGTATAAAAAAACCAGAAATGTTAAATTTTTTTTCGGTAAACTTTAACGATTTTCTTTCAAATGTATTGCAAATTATGGTTGTATGGGTTATATTTTGGGAAGTAGTTTAAAAGGAAGTGGATGATATGAGCAGAAAAGAAGTGATAATATCAAATGTTTCTGAAGAGCACAGTAATCCGATTGCAGAATTAGTTCAGGTTGCCTGTCGTTTTGATAGTGAGATCATACTTGAAAGCAATAACCGCCGGATTAATGCAAAAAGCATCATGGGCATTATGGCATTTAATCCCTCTAAGGGAATGTCGGTGAGTATTGTTGCAGAGGGGGAGGACGAAGAGGAAGCCTTAACTGCAATGGAAAAATTTTTAGTGTGTGAGTAGTAAATTTTAAAAAGAGGAGGAAAAGTATTATGGATTACAAGAAAGCAGAAAAAGCAAACGAGAAGAAGGCCGTTGTGAAAGCGGAAGCAACCAAAGCAGCTGAAGCAACCAAAGTGGTGGCGAAAGAGACCGTAGCGGCGGCAAAAGAAAGCGTGATTGCAGCAGTTAAGCCGGCAGTAAAAGAAGTGGGGGCAGATGCCAAGGCTGCAGTGGAAAAAGGAACGGAAAAAGCGATGAGAGTGGTAAAAGAAAAGAAAGCCGCAAAGAAAGAAAAAGAAGAAGTAAAGCCGGAAGTATTTGTACAGTATCAGGGAAATGAAACATTGCTTGCCAATGTTGTGGAGAAAGTAAAAGAGGACTTTGTGGCGGCTGGCCATAGGGTATCTACCATCAAAACGCTTCAGGTATATGTAAAGCCGGAAGAGTTTGCCGCATACTATGTGATTAATCAGAAATATGACGGAAAAATCAATTTGTTTTAAAGTTTGAAGAATAGAAACAATGGGCGTGCGCTTGTCGGGCAGCCCGTTGTCGGAAATAAAAGCGCTGCCGCTTCCTAATTTCTCATTTTGGAAGCGGCAGCGCTTTTTGCCGTGCCAGAGGGCTATTGGTTCTGTTCGGCTTTATACCTTGATACAAAACGTTCGATTCTGTCATAAGGATTTAGCAAATCGCTGATGGAAGAGTCGTGGTTTAAGGTATCAATAATGTGGGCGATATATTTGCTCATATCACAGTTGATGTAGTAAGGCTTTGCAAGCAGCTCCGGCGTCTGGTAACAGAGGTTTGTGGTAACGACTTTATAGATGATGCCGTTTGCAACCGCCTCGTCAAATTTTTCTAGGCCGTTGGTGAACAAGCCAAAGGTTGCAACTACAAAAATGCGGTTTGCCTTGCGTTTTTTAAGTTCCGTAGCGACGTCGATCATGCTTTCCCCGGAAGAAATCATGTCGTCGATGATGATCACATCTTTGCCCTCGACAGAGGAGCCTAAAAATTCGTGGGCTACAATCGGATTGCGGCCGTCTACGATTTTGCTGAAATCACGTCTCTTATAGAACATACCCATATCCAGACCGAGGACGTTGGCCAAATAGATAGCGCGATTTGTCCCGCCTTCGTCCGGGCTGATGACCATCATGTGCTCCGCATCGATTTGAAGATCCGGAACGTTGTTTAAAATCCCCTTGATAAACTGATAAGAAGGCTGAACGGTTTCAAAGCCCTTTAAAGGGATGGCGTTTTGCACACGCGGGTCGTGCGCGTCGAATGTGATAATATTGTCAACTCCCATGGCGGTCAGTTCCTGTAAGGCTAAGGCACAGTCTAAAGACTCGCGGGAAGTGCGTTTGTGCTGACGGCTTTCGTATAAAAACGGGATGATTACAGTGATGCGTTTTGCTTTCCCTCCTACAGCGGCAATGATGCGCTTCAAATCCGCAAAATGGTCGTCCGGGGACATACGGTTTTTATGGCCGCAGACGGTATAAGTAAGGCTGTAGTTTGTCACATCCACCAAAAAATATAGATCGTATCCGCGGACAGATTCCAGGATGACGGCTTTCGCCTCTCCGGTTCCGAAACGGGGGACAGTGGCAGAAACAATGTAAGAGTCGCGGCGATAACCTTTAAATGCCGGGTCGTCTTCGTAACGGTGCTGCCTGTTTTCCCGCCAGCCGGCTAAATATTCGTCCACCTTAACACCTAATTCTTTACAGCTTTCCAGTGGGTTAAGACCGAGGATTCCGTCGGGGATCGTTTCTAAATTTTTTTCATCGTTTGGCATTGCATAATTCCTCCATAAAAAATTGTTAAACATATATCCTTCAATAGATTGCTCTAATGAATGCAACGTAAGATGTCTTTCAGCGGTTGCGCTTTAAAATGCGTATGTCCGCCCCAAACAGTTTCAGTAATGTATAGTGGCTTGAAATGCGGGAAAGAACGCGCTCAGAGTAAATATCTGCAAGCTGGTTCATTCCCAGGTTCGTGGATATAATGGTGGATTTCTTCCTTAAAATCCGTTCATTGACGCATAAGAACAGCTGGGATATGGTAAAGGAGTTGCTAAGTTCTGTCCCCAGGTCATCAATGATGAGCAAATCGCAGTTAAAAATATTCTGGTGGGCGGCGATGGCGTCCTCGTCTTTGTCGAAAATTTCCCTGCTTAAAATGTCAAATAACTGGAACGCTGTAAAATAAATGACGGAATGCCCGCTCTCAATAAGCTCTTTTGCGATGCAGTTCGACAAAAAGGTTTTCCCGATGCCGGTATCTCCATAAAAATACAGGTTGGAAAAAACGGCGGGATCGTCAAACGTATCAATAAATTCATGAGATTTTGCCACAGCGTTTTTGGCGGCGGCAAGGGAACTTGTTCCGGTCGCCGGGCTGATGTCCTCATCGGAATAATAATCAAATGAGAACGTGGAAAAATTTTCGCGGATTAAAATATTTTTCAGATTAGACTGCGTATAAACGAGGTCAATCGCGGCCTGCCGGAAGCAGTGGCAGCGTTTGGAACCGATAAAGCCTGTGTCTTTGCAGTCTTTGCAGGCATAAGCTGGCTCAAAGTAATCCGCCGGAAATTCATAGCGCGCCAAAAGCTCTGCCCGTTCTTTCCGGTAAGCGGCAAGCTGGCCTTTCAGGTCCGCGATGGCATTCGCATCGCCCTCCAGCATTTTTTTTGCCTGTGCAATGGAAACCGAAGCGATGGCGTCGTCGATTTCTTTCAGGCGGGGAACTTTGTAATAAGCATGGCGGATGCGCTGCTGCAGCTCCTGATGGTTTTTTAACTGCCTCGCCTCATATCCGCGGATAAGTTCATCGTATTGGGAATTGCTCAGTGGCATAAAAACCTCCAAAGTTACTGCACATTGGTCGTAAGCAGCATCTTTTCTAACTGGTCATAGTCATAGGACCGCTGCTTAAAATTATTAAACTTGTTTTTGGAAGCAGTGTCGGCGGAATCCGAGGAAGGATTGTCTGCCGCCCGCTTGCCCTGAAATTCTTTGTCGATTTTGCTGATATCAGACAGCGTATGTACCTGCCGGCTCTTCCAGTTTTTTAAGATGGAAGAGCCAGCAGGTACATACG
>CANQUZ010000100.1 GCA_947627165.1 uncultured Roseburia sp. | reverse complement strand
CGAAAGGCCTTCAAACCCATGTTGGACGTGAAGTCTATCTGGATGGCGTGCTGTTCTCCGGGGGACAGATGCAGCGATTGATGCTGGCAAGGGCTTTGTATAAAAACGGCCCGATCCTGCTGCTGGATGAACCGACAGCTGCCCTGGATCCCATTGCAGAAAACGATATTTACCTGAAATACAGCGAAATGACGAAAGGGAAAACTTCGCTGTTTATTTCGCACCGCCTGGCTTCCACCCGCTTTTGCGACCGCATTATGGGGGAATCCGGGAAGAAGGAACGCATGACAGCCTTCTGGCATTGGGCGGGGCGTATGCAGCTCTCTTTGAAGTGCAGAGCCGCTATTATCAAGAGGGGAGGGCGTTCTGAACATGAAAGAAAAGGTAAGGATACGTCATGCCGCCGCTATGCACTTACGCGGCATCAAAGAACTTCATAAAGTATCGCCTAAGTTTTTTCCCCTTTTGACGCTGCAGTGCATCTTTTGCGCCGTGCTTCCGTATATGGCAGTTTTTTTCTCGGCGCAGATATTAAAAGAGCTTGCAGACTTACGCAGAGAGGACATTCTTTGGAACTGGGCAGCTGCAGGCGTATTATGTATGGGTGCGGCATCTATTTTGAAAGCGGTCCTTCAGCGCCGCTGTCACACTCTGCGCTACGATCTGTGGGACAGAAAAGAAATGCTGTTTGTCCGCAAGATGTTTGCGCTCGATTTTTCAGAACTGGAGAAACAGGAAAATTACGATCTTAGGGCACAGATCTGCCAGAACGAAAATTGGGGAGGCTGGGGCTTGATGCGTGTGCAGAAGATATACGAGAGCTTTGTGACAAGTGTGATCGGCATTTTAAGCGGAATTGCATTGACGGTAAGCCTGTTTACCTCTTCCGTGCCGGAGACCGCCGGCTGGCTGGTGATTCTGAATCACCCTATCTTTCTTTTGATGTCAGCAATGCTCATGGCGGCAGTCAGCATTGCAGCAGGAAAGTTCAGCGCGGCATCGCAGAAGTATTGGAGTGATTACGCAGAGGAAGCGACATTGGGAAACCGCCTGTTTGGACATTTCGGGTTTATCGGTTTGAACAAGGAACGAAACATAGATATCCGGATGTATCATCAGCAAAACCTTGTCAGCGCCTATTGGAGTGCCAATTCCGTGTTTGGGGCAGACAGCCCGATTGGAAAAATGGCGCGGGGAAAAATAGGCATCTATGCCAGTATGGGGGTCTGCATTACGGCCCTTATGACAGGTTTTATTTATGTATTTACCTGCTTGAAAGCCTGGGGAGGCGCGTTTGGCGCAGGCAGCATTACCCAATATGCCGGGGCGGCCACAGCAATGGTGTCGAATGTATTTGCCCTGACAGGTTTTATGGGCGTTTTGGAAACGAACACGGGGTATCTGAAAAAAACGTTTGAATTTCTTGATCTGCCCAATGCAATGTGTCAAGGCAGCCTGACCCTGGAAAAGCGTTCTGACTGCCAATATGAAATAGAATTTCGGGATGTTTCTTTCCGCTATCCTGGCTCTGACATTTGGGCGCTGCGCCATGTAAATATCAAGTTTAAGGCCGACTCCCGGCTGGCAATCGTTGGTGAAAACGGCAGCGGCAAGACCACTTTTATCAAACTTCTGTGCCGCCTGTACGATCCCCAGGAAGGGCAGATTCTCCTAAACGGCATCGACATCCGAAAGTACCGGTATGATGATTATAGGAACATCTTTTCCGTTGTATTCCAGGATTTCCAGCTCATTTGCCAGCCGCTGGGTGCAAATGTGGCAGGAAGCATGGACTATGATCCGGATCGGGTACATAAGGCTTTAATTGATGCAGGGTTTGGTGACCGCCTGGCGTCGATGGAAAAGGGATTGGATACCATGCTTTATAAGAATTTGTCCGAAGACGGCATTGAGGTTTCGGGCGGTGAAGCTCAAAAGATTGCGATTGCCCGCGCGCTCTACAAGGATGCTCCGTTCATGATCCTTGACGAGCCAACGGCAGCCCTCGACCCGATTGCAGAAGCAGAGATTTACAGCAAGTTCAATGAGATTGCAGGCGACAGGACCGCAATCTATATCTCCCATCGCCTGTCCTCTTGTAAGTTCTGTGATGAGATTGCGGTATTCCATGAAAGCCGCATTGTCCAAATGGGCTCACACAATGAATTGCTTTCGGACAAGGTCGGGAAATATCATGAGCTTTGGACCGCCCAGGCACAGTATTATACAGAGCAGAACCCTTGTCCATAAAGCGGAGAACGGGGGGCAGACGTAACCTCAAGGGTTTCATAAATCAATGGAATGCAGTTTCCCTGTATTGTTATAATTTTTTGCTTCATAATTTAAGTATTTGCACCAACTTTATTGGTGGGCTGAACTGTTACTGTGTTATCGTATTTGTGATATAAAAGGTCTTACATAATTTCGCGTCAAGCAAGGTATGTTGAGTATGCCCTCAAGGGTTGAGCATAAAAGACTTGAATAAAAAATACTTCTATGGCATACTGTATGTAAGAAAATCTTACAATTTATTTATGAAAGGGGTATGTTTATGGATGTGCAGGTTTTGACGGTTTCTTCAAAAGGGCAGATATCACTTCCGGTCAGCATACGGAAGATGCTTTCTATTGATACAGGGGATAAACTGATAGCATATGCGTCTGATGATACCATTATGCTGAAGGTATTGAAGATGCCCACGGTACAAGAACTTGAGAAGTCATTAGATGAAGCGCAAAAATGGGCAGCATCAGTCGGATATGAAGAAAGTGATGTGAATGATATTATTAAAAGCGTGAGAAAGAGGAACAGGAAGTGAGAATTGTAGTTGATACCAATGTTCTGATATCAGGGGTATTTTTCGGCGGGTTTCCCCAAAAAATTCTGAAAGCTTCCGTGGAAGGGCGGATTAGGGCGTGTGCCAGTAGGGAGATATTGAATGAATATCAGGAAATCATTCGTGAAATGGTGCGGCGTAAGCAGGGGCATATAGATGTTTCTATCCTGAATCCTCTTATTCAATCCATGGAAATCATAGAACCTGTATCTAAAATAGAAATATGTCGTGATCCGGATGATGATAAGTTTATCAATTGTGCAAGAGATGCACAAGCAATGTATATAGTCAGCGGAGATAAAGATTTGTTGGTGATACAGCAGTTTGAGAGTATCTCCATAGTGACGGCAAAAGATTTTTGTGAAAGATATCTGAAAGACGATTGACGAAAATAGAATGGAAATGTTTTTGGCAATGTTGGGAATTTTTCTTCTGTGTTTAAATGGTTAAGTGTGCTGTTCTATCTGCCTGGCTGGTATTCTTAGGTTAACGAAATGAAAAAAGAAATCATAGAATTTGAAAATATAATAGATGAAAGGAATGGATGGTTATGTTTCATATCATTTTTGAAAAAGCAGCGATTGAGGATATGAGCGGAAACGATACTAGTACAATTGGGGGTGCAAACCGTTTTCAAGAAGGGGAGAAAATGGAAAATGCATATACAAAAGCTTTTCTCATAACCGCGCCTTTTGTTCTGATTATGATTCTAGTGTCTCTCAATAAATGTAAAAGTATGAGTGGAACAATTGATGTTCTTAAATTTGGAATGTGTTTGGCAGCTTCTTTTCTTCTTGTACCAATTCTGAGAACTTTACATGAAATAATTCATGCATTATGTTATCCCAAAAACAAAATCAAAAAAATATATATGAACAACAAAACAAAGTGCTGTTTTGTCTGCTGTGATGCGATAGTAAGTAAAAAACGGTATATCTTTATCAATATAGCCCCTGCGATTGTTTTAGGTGCAGTGCCCTACATGGTATGGCTTCTATTAGCTGATAAATGGAGTTTGGAAGCAGGTTTAACCGTTTTATTTATGACATGGTATATGGTTTTGATGTCGATGATAGACTTCTTAAACATATGGAATGCCATGATGCAGGTACCGAACCATGCTTATATTTTTAACAAGGGAATGCATTCTTACTGGATAAATGATAGAAAGTAACAGTTCAGCCATAAGCAGTCTCGTAGGCGAATCATGCTTGCATGAATGAGCATACGAGACTGCTTATGAGCAGAACGCCTGTTCATGAGCAATTTTGAAGCCCGTAGTGCGGGATTGCGAATGGCGTGGGCTGAACTGTTACGATAGAGATTGATAGATGAGGAGAAAAGATTGACGCTGCCGGAAAGAATCCTTTATAATAGACAGGACAGCCCCAGTGAAAGCACATTTTTACCGCTGGGGACAGACAGGAGGAAACAGTATGTCAATCGATCAGAGTAAGATCCGCAATTTTTGCATTATTGCCCATATCGACCACGGCAAATCCACCCTTGCCGACCGTATCATAGAGCGCACGGGAACCTTGACCAGCAGGGAGATGCAGGCGCAGGTTCTTGACAATATGGACCTAGAGCGGGAGAGGGGCATCACGATTAAGTCCCAGGCAGTCCGCATTATCTATCCGGCAAAAGACGGGAACGAATACATTTTTAATCTCATCGACACGCCGGGCCATGTGGACTTTAATTACGAAGTGTCGCGAAGCCTCGCCGCCTGCGACGGAGCCATCCTTGTGGTGGATGCGGCGCAGGGGGTGGAGGCCCAGACCTTAGCGAATGTATATTTGGCCTTAGACCACGACTTAGACGTTATGCCGGTCATCAACAAGATTGATCTGCCCAGCGCCCAGCCGGAGGCGGTGATACAGGAAATTGAAGATGTCATCGGGCTTCCGGCTTCCGATGCGCCCCGGATTTCTGCAAAGACAGGGCTTAATATCGAAGAGGTGCTTGAGCAGATCGTGGAGAAAATCCCGGCTCCCACCGGAGATCCGGAAGCCCCCCTGAAGGCGTTGATTTTTGACGCGCTCTACGATTCCTACAAGGGCGTGATTGTGTTCTGCCGCATCAAAGAGGGGACGGTGAAAGTGGGCGATTCCATCCTTATGATGGCGACCAAGGCAAAATCGGATGTGACGGAGGTTGGCTACTTCGGAGCGGGACAGTTCATTCCCTGCGAGGAGTTATCCGCCGGCATGGTGGGGTATATCTGCGCCGGCATTAAAAATGTGAGGGATACCAGAGTAGGCGATACAGTGACGAATGCAATGCGTCCCTGCGAGAAACCTCTGCCGGGCTATAAGAAAGTCAATTCGATGGTCTACTGCGGAATGTATCCGGCGGACAGCGCGAAATATCCGGATTTAAGGGATGCTTTGGAAAAATTACAGATTAACGACGCGGCGCTTCAGTACGAGCCGGAAACTTCATTGGCCTTGGGCTTTGGTTTCCGCTGCGGTTTTTTGGGACTGCTTCATTTAGAGATTATCCAGGAACGCTTGGAGCGGGAGTTCCATTTAGATTTGGTGACGACCGCGCCGGGGGTTATTTATAAAGTGCATAAAACGAATGGAGAGGTGATTGACCTGACAAATCCCTCGAACCTTCCCGACCCGTCGGAGATTGATTATATGGAAGAGCCGGTGGTGTCTGCAGAAATTATGGTGACCAGCGACTATGTGGGCTCCATTATGACCCTCTGCCAGGAGCGGCGAGGCGTCTACATCAGCCTGGAGTACTTAGAGGAAACCCGTGCCCTCATCAAATACGAGCTTCCGTTAAATGAGATTATCTATGACTTCTTTGACGCTTTAAAATCCCGCTCCAGGGGCTATGCCTCCTTTGACTATGAGTTAAAAGGATACGAGCGTTCTGAGCTGGTGAAATTAGATATTTTGATTAACCGAGAGCAGGTGGATGCCCTGTCCTTTATTGTCTTTAAAGACAGCGCTTATGAGCGGGGCAGAAAAATGTGTGAAAAATTAAAAGAAGAGATACCGCGCCACTTGTTTGAAATTCCGATTCAGGCGGCAGTGGGCGGCAAAGTGATCGCCAGAGAGACGGTAAAAGCCATGCGCAAGGACGTGCTGGCAAAATGTTACGGCGGCGATATCACCCGTAAGAGAAAGCTGCTGGAAAAACAAAAAGAGGGAAAGAAACGGATGCGCCAGGTGGGCAGCGTAGAGATACCGCAGGAAGCTTTTATGAGCGTCTTGAAATTGGACGAGGATTAAAGGCTGCAAAGGGAACATGATAAATGACAAATGGATGTTGGAAGAACGGGAGGAAGAGTGAGCATGGGCAGACAAAGGATGGAATTATATATCCACATCCCCTTTTGCGTCAAAAAGTGCCGGTACTGCGATTTTCTTTCTTTTCCGGCGGATGAAAGCTCCCAGGAAGCGTATGTGAAAGCCTTAAGAAAGGAGCTTGCCTTTTATGGCGAGCAGTACCCCCAGCGGGAATTGTCCACGATTTACATTGGCGGCGGAACGCCTTCCTGGCTGACGGAGCGGCAGATGGCGTCTATTTTGGAACAGGTATACCACAGTTTTTCCGTGGATAGTGGGGCGGAGATTTCCATAGAATGCAATCCGGGGACGATTACGGATCACAAATTTTCGGTGTACCGGAAGAGCGGGATCAACCGCCTGAGCATCGGGCTGCAGTCTGCGAATAACGAAGAACTGAAATTGTTAGGACGCATCCATACCTACGAGCAGTTTTTAAAAACCTATGAGATGGCACGCGGCCACGGGTTTTCCAATATTAATATCGACCTTATGAACTCCCTGCCGAGGCAGACAAGGGAGACGATGGAGGCATCCCTGCAAAAAGTGCTGCGGCTAAAGCCGGAGCATATCTCCGCCTACTCGTTGATGATTGAGAAAGGGACGCCTTTTTATGAGGAGTACAAGTTCGACTCGGTAAAGCAGCAGGCGGGCATGGAGACGGAAATCCTGCCTGACGAGGAGGAAGTCTGCCGTATCACGAAAGGAACGGAACAGATTTTAAAAGAGGCGGGCTATGACCATTACGAGGTGTCGAATTTTGCGCGGCCGGGATATGCCTGCCGCCATAATATCGGCTACTGGAAGCGCGAGGACTATTTGGGAACAGGGCTTGGGGCCGCGTCTTTGATTGAGAATATCCGCTATACGAATACCAGAGAATTTTACGCTTATCTGGAAGAGGCGGACAGGCTGTGCGCCGGAGTCTGGCGCAGAGAGGAAGAGGGGACTGTGACGGAGCTTCCGGCAACCAATCTCCATGCTTCTGTGGAGGCCGTCGGAAGGAAAGGGCAGATAGAGGAGACGATGTTTTTAGGCCTCCGCATGACGGAGGGGATTTACCGGAAAGAGTTTGAGCAGACCTTCGGCGTGTCCGTGGAATCTGTGTATGGAAGCGTACTGGATCGGCTGCAGAAAGAAGGGTTTCTGGAAAAGCGCGAGGGCAGAATCTATCTGACGGAAAAAGGGCGGGATTTGAGCAATTATGTGCTGGCGCAGTTCTTGTGGTAGAAAACGCATGGTTTGGACGGAGCGGATTGCTCATGAACGGGCGTTCTGCTCATAAGCAGTCTCGTATGCTCATTCATGCAAGCATGATTCGCCTACG
>CANQUZ010000099.1 GCA_947627165.1 uncultured Roseburia sp. | reverse complement strand
AAAATCAGGCGCCGATTTACCAGACAGCAGATTGAGGAGTTCATCCGGGAGCATATGGAAAACGGCGTCTTAGAAGCGGATACGATGCATTTAGCGGATGACGGGGACTTTGAAAAACTCATCTTGGCCTATGACCTTAGTATGCGCAGGCACAGCAAGTATGAAGTCCTTGTGAGGGAAGGAACGGTGGAAAACGGGATCTACTCTTACCCCTCCATGGTGTTTTTGCCAAGGAACGGCACTTTGGAATGACAGGAGAAATAAAACGGAATGTTAAGAGAATATGAAAACCTGACGACAGAAGAGCAGGAAAAAATGCAGGAAGCGATACGGCTGTTATGGAGCCATACCTTTCTGTTGGAGCGAAAATATGAGAAAAAGAGCCGTCGCATGGTTTCGGATAAAATGTATGACTTTTGCGACCGGCATAAGGAATTTTTGGAGGCATATTTTGCAGTGGCAGGCATCCGTCTGCTGCAGGATACGGAACTTGGCGTCCTTTACATACAGGGGGCGGAGAGCGCGGGGGAAAAGCTGCCAAAGCTTGCCACAATTTATCTATTGCTGCTGAAATTGATTTATGACGAAAAAATGGCGGCAGTCTCTTCAAGCGTGCATATCGTAACTACTTTTGGAGAATTAAATGGAAGGGTGGGGGAATTTCGCCTTTCGAGGGGACTCTCTTCCATGACAGAAATCAAGAGGGCCTTTTTGGTTCTGAAAAAATATCAGATGGTGGAATTTCTTGATGTACTTGAGGAATTAAACGAGAATACGAGGATTCTGATTTATCCCTGCATCAATCTGGTGTTGAACAGGGAGGAGATGGAAGGGCTCCTTGACAGTTTTAAGGAGGATCCTTTGGCAGAAAACCTGGACACGGAATCAGACGAAGAGATGGAAAAAGAGGATAACGGTAAGGAGGCGGAAGATGGAACAGCAGAAACAGGCGTATAAAATATTTACCAGAATCTGCCTGAACAACTGGCATTATATTGACCGCAAAGTTTTAAGCCTAAACAGTAGCATCAACTTTTTTACCGGCCATTCCGGCAGCGGAAAATCTACGGTCATTGATGCGATGCAGATTGTGCTGTATGCCAATACGGATGGGCGGGGATTTTTCAATAAGGCGGCGGCAGAAGATTCGGACAGAAACCTTATGGAATATCTGCGGGGCATGATGAACATTGGGGAGAATAACCAGGCGGAATACAAGAGAAACCGGAATTTTTCCACCACCATCGTCTTAGAACTGGAGCAGACGGTGACAGGGGAAAAAGAGTGCATCGGCGTCGTATTTGATGTGGAGACGGCAACCAATGAGATTAGCCGTATGTTTTTCTGGCATAAGGGGGGCCTTTTAGAAGGGGATTACCGCAGGGACGGCCGCGCAATGACCATCGCGGAGGTGCGGGATTACTTACAGCAGAATTTTGCAAAGGCGGAAAAGCTTTATACCGCCAACAACGAGCGTTTCCGCAGAAATCTCTATGACGTCTATTTTGGCGGGCTGGATATGGAGAAATTCCCGCGCCTCTTTAAGCGGGCCATTCCGTTTAAGATGAATATCCGGCTGGAGGAGTTTGTAAAAGAGTACATTTGTATGGAACAGGACATCCATATGGAAGATATGCAGAAAGCGTGGTGCTCTACGGCAGAATGTGCCGCAAGATTGAGGCCGCTATGGAAGAGATTGGCGAATTGGAGCGGATAAGGGACTGCTACGGCGCTTATGTCAGAAAGAAGCAGGAAAAAGAATGTGCAGAATACCGTCTGGAAAAATTAAAAATGTTGCAGTTGCAGCAGAATATTGCGGAATTACAGCAGAGGGCATCCGCCTGGCAGGAAGATGTAGCCTTGCAGAAGGAGCGTTTAGAAGAATGGAATGAATGCAGGGGAAAGCTGGAAAACGAGTATCATGAAATCAGCCGGCAGCTCAGCGATACCGGCTATGCAGCGTTGGAGGAGAAGTTTAACGGAATTGAGGAAAGCCTGCGCCATTTAGGGCGGAGCGAAGAAAAATGGAAAAGTGTTTCGGTGAAATTAAAATCCTGGGAGGATGTGGAGACTGTGTCCAACCAGATTCTTTGGGATATTGAGGCGTTTTTGGAAGGAAAAATCACTGGGGAAGAAATCAGGCGGCTGAAAACTGCCCTGCGGGAAGTGCAGAAGGAGGCGGAAAAAGAGCGGCGGGAAGCATCGGCGGAAGCGCGTTCCCTGAAAAAAGAAGCAGATCTCATTGAGAAAGAAATGGCAGAACTTAGCATGGGAAAGGAGGCTTACCCGAGAGAGGTGGTAATGGCGCGCAGCGAGATTGAGCGCGGTTTATATGAAAAATGCGGGAAGCGTATCCCCGTGCGGATTTTAGCGGATTTATTAGACATTCAGGATGAAACCTGGCGCAATGCCATTGAGGGTTATCTTGCCTTCAACAAGCTTGCCCTGATGGTGGAGCCGCCTTATGTGAAAGCCGCGATGGAAGTCTACGAGACTTTAGATGAAAAGAAATATTATCGGGTTTCCCTGGTGGACACCGAACGCCTGACGGCACAGACACAGAACGTGCGGAAGGGATCGCTCGCGGAGGAGATTACGGCGCGGGAAGATTATGTGGAGGCGTTTGTAAACTTCTTACTTGGGAATGTGATGAAATGCCATTCCATAGAGGAACTACGTCGCTGTAAAATCGGCGTAACAGCCGACTGCCTGCTCTATCAGAATTTTCAGCTGCGCCGTTTAAACCCGGACAATTATACCAAACGCGCCTACATTGGGGAGAAAAGCAAAAAACAGCGGCAAAAGGAATTATCCGCCCGGTTGGAGGCGTTACAGGAACAACGGCAGGAGTATGTTTCCGCCGAGGAAGCGGCAGAAAAAATCCTTGCCTTAGAAGCGTTAAACGATACGGTAGAGGAATACCTGCATCTGTTTGAGGACCTTGCGGAGAAACAGGAAAAGGAGAAGCAGAAAAAGAACATCCAGAAGAAAATGGAGGAACTTGGCTCCGGGGTGGTGGAAACGTTAAAGAAGGAGCGGGAGGCAATCCATGAGAAACAGAAGGCGCTGGAAGCTGATATCGATGATTTAAAACGCCAAATCTGGAAAAAAGAGGACGCCATCCAAAAAGATAACGACAGCTGTCTGGAAAAGAATGAACAGCTCCTTGCCCTGCAGCGGGAACTTCTGGCTTCTGTTGAGAAAGAAGAAGCCTTTACCGCATACCTGGGAGACAGGAAACATCCAAGATATGACAGGCTGATTACAGAGACGGTGGCGGACTTGGAAAATGCCGGAAGAAACTGCGAGAAACAAAAAAATGACCTTGTGGATCTGCGTTCCGAATACTTAAGGAACCATCCAAAACGGGATTTTTCGGCAAGCGTTGAACACAATGATGATTACCAGAAATTATTAGAAGAACTGCAATGCGGGGAATTAGAGGAGTTTCGCAGGAGGGCAAGCGAGCAGGCGCAATCGGCGGTGGAGCATTTGAAGGAAGATTTTATTTATAAGATCCGCAGCGCCATCCGGGAAGCATATTTGCGCAGGGATGAGCTGAACCGTGTGATTCGGAACTTAAACTTCGGCAAGGACCGCTATCAGTTTCGTATCACCAGAAATAAAGGTAGGGACGGGGAATTTTACGATATGTTTATGGATGAAGAGTTAAACATCGACCCCTCCACATTAGCCGTTTCCATGGAACATCAGATGAACCTGTTTACCATGGAGCATGAAAATAAATACGGCGCCCTGATGAACGACTTAATCCATATTTTTATTCCGCCGGAAAATGCCTCCCCGGCAGAGTTGGAAGAGGCGAAAAAGAATATGGAAAAATACGCGGACTACCGCACCTATCTGTCCTTTGAGATGGAACAGATCGTAGAGGGCGAGGAGCGTCTTGTCATAGGGCTTAGCAAAATGATTAAGAAAAACTCCGGCGGAGAGGGGCAGAACCCGCTTTATATCGCCCTGCTGGCAAGCTTTGCCCAGGCATATCACATCAATCTTTCCTCCCGCTTATCCAGAAGGCCCACCATCCGCTTAGTGGTGCTCGACGAGGCGTTTTCCAAGATGGATGCGGAGAAAGTGGCAAGCTGCATTGACTTAATCCGCAATCTGGGATTTCAGGCAATCATCAGCGCCACCAACGATAAGATCCAAAACTATATTGAGAATGTAGACAAGACCTTTGTCTTTGCCAATCCGAATAAAAAGAGCATCTCCATCCAGGAGTTTGAGAAAAAAGACTTTTCCCAGCTGGTGATGGAAGAGTGAGGGAAGTATGCCAGGAAAACCAAAAAAGCAGGAACATGAGAAAGGAATCACATCATGCAGTCACAAAACGAATTGAGAAACATTTTACAGCGCATTGACCGCCGGGGATATCCGGCGTACAAAGACACAAAAGGGGCCTATGAATTTCCGGGCTATGTGTTTTCGATTGACCATGTGCAGGGGGATCCCTTTGCCGCTCCCTCCAAAGTCAGCATCCGTATCCGGGGAAAACAGGCGGGATTCCCGGAAGACTTATGGAAAGAGCCCTGCAGGCGCGTGGCACTGCAGGACTATCTGCTGCGTCAATTTGCAAAAGCCGTAGAGCAGGTTTCGTTTCAGGCGAAGGGTTCCGGAAAGAGCGGCCTTATGGCAGTGAGCCGTCCGGGACAGGAGGTATTAGAGCGCAGCGCCTGCGAGATAGACGGAAAAACAGGGGATATGGTCTTGCGGATGGAAATCGGATTTCCGGCAAATGGACGCAGCATCAATGCGGGAGAACTGGAAAAAATCTGCTTTCAGTTTCTGCCGCAATGCGTGAAAAAATCTTTGTTTTATGCGTCCCTAAAGCGCGATGAGGTAAAAGCGGCGGCGGATTTAGCCGAGGATCAGCAGTACATCCGAAAAGAACTACATAAGTCGGAGCTGACTGCCTTTGTGGCAAACGGTTCTATTCTGCCAAGGGAATCCGGCGTTTCCGGCAGGCCTATGAAAAATGCAGTTCCGTTCGTCTCGCCAAAGTCGTTAGAAGTTACCATGGAACTGCCCCATCACGGCAGGATTACCGGCATGGGAATAAAAAACGGCATTACGCTGATTGTGGGAGGGGGATACCACGGAAAATCGACGCTGTTAAAAGCGTTAGAAGCCGGAGTCTACAACCACATTGCGGGGGACGGTAGAGAATATGTCATCACCGAAGATACCGCCGTGAAAATCCGTGCCGAGGATGGGCGCAGCATCCGCAGCACAGATATTTCCATGTTTATACATGATCTGCCCAATGGGAAAGACACTGTATCGTTTTATACGGAAGATGCCAGCGGCAGCACTTCCCAGGCGGCAAACGTGGTGGAAAGCATGGAGGCGGGCACAAAGACCTTTCTCATTGACGAAGATACAAGCGCCACAAATTTTATGATCCGGGATGAGCTGATGCAGCGGGTGGTACACCGTGACGCGGAACCCATCGTTCCGTTTATTGACCGCGTGGAAGAACTCTATCACACCTATGGCATTTCCACCATTTTAGTAGCGGGAAGCTCCGGCTCCTATTTCCATAAGGCGGACTGCATCCTCCAGATGAACCGCTATGAGCCGTTTGAAATCACGGATTTTGCAAAGGAGCAGGCAAAGCAGTTTCCTCTGCCAGAGCAGAAAGCGCCGGAAGCAAAAGCGCCTGAGTTTGCCCGCAGAGTGAGGCCGGACCGTATGGTCAGAGAGGATCACAGAGTCAAGATTAAGACGATGGGACGCGACGGCATTATGATCAACAAAGAAACCATTGACGTCCGCTATGTGGAGCAATTAGCGGACAGCGAGCAGTTAGCCGCATTGGGCTATCTGTTATGCTATGCGAATCAGCATCTGTTTGACGGGAAGAAAACCTTAAGGGAGACGGCGGACCGTCTGTATGAAATCATGGAGCAGAAAGGCATGGCGGCAATCTGTGAGAGCAGCTATCTGCCCTGCGGACTGGCGAAGCCGAGAAAGCAGGAATTTTTTGCCTGTGTCAACCGCTATCGGAGATTGGGATTATGATAGGGAAAAAACAAATCTGCCTGGGAATCCTTGCTCATGTGGATGCGGGGAAAACTACCCTGACGGAGGCAATTTTATATCAGAGCGGAAAACTCCGTAACATGGGCCGGGTAGACAATCAGGATGCCTTTTTTGATCATTACGCATTGGAGCGTCAAAGGGGGATTACCATTTTTTCAAAACAGGCGGAAGTTCAGATTGGCGGGACGGAATTTACGCTAGTGGATACGCCGGGCCATGTGGATTTTTCCGCGGAGATGGAGCGGACCTTACAGGTTTTAGACTATTCCATCCTCCTAATCAGCGGCGCCGACGGCGTACAGAGCCATACCAAGACCTTGTGGCGGTTATTGAAACGGTACAGCGTGCCGGTATTTCTCTGGGTGAACAAGATGGATCAGAGCAGGACGGACAAAGAGGCGCTGTTAGCAGAAATCAGAGAACAGCTCAGCGATAGCTGCGTGGATTTTTCCAAAGAGAGCGGGGAATTTTGCGATCAAGATATCTGGGAGAATGTTTCTGTCTGCGATGAAAAGACCCTGGAAGCTTATTTGGAACATGGGCAGGTGGAGCAAAAAGAAATCCGCCGTCTCATCAGGGAGCGGAAATTATTCCCCTGCTTTTTCGGCTCCGCCTTAAAACTGGAGGGAATTGATGCCCTGCTGGATGGGCTTGCATCCTACACGGAGAGTCCGGAGTATCGGGAGGAATTTGGGGCAAAAGTTTTTAAAATCACTAGAGACAGCCAGGGAAACCGCCTGACCCATATGAAGATTACCGGGGGAAAGCTAAAGGTAAAACAGGCCTTGTCCGGGAGAGGAGCGAAAAAAACAGCCCAGGATGGGGAGGAAACCATCTGGGAGGAGAAAGTGAACCAGATCCGAATCTATTCCGGGGAGAAATACGAGACGGTAAATGAGGCGGAAGCGGGCAGCATCTGTGCGGTGACGGGGCTGACCATGACGTACCCCGGCGAGGGGCTTGGAGGGGAACCGGAATCAGAACTGCCCCTGTTAGAGCCTGTGTTGAACTATGAATTGCAGCTGCCGGAAGGAGTGACGCCCCAGAGCTTTCTGCCGAAACTAAGAATGTTAGAGGAGGAAGAGCCGGAGCTTCATATCCTCTGGGATGAGGAACTGCAGGAGATGAAAATCCAGATGATGGGCGAGGTGCAGATTGAAATTATCAAACATCTCATTGCAGAGCGTTTCGGGGTGGAAGTAACCTTTGGCACCGGAAATATCGTCTACAAGGAAACCATTTCAGACACGGTAGAGGGCATCGGGCACTTTGAACCGCTGCGCCACTATGCGGAGGTACATCTTCTCTTAGAACCGGGAGAGAGGGGAAGCGGACTTTCCTTTACATCCGACTGCAGCGAGGAGATTTTGGATAAAAACTGGCAGCGTTCTGTCCTGCACCATTTAGAGGAACGGGAACATATGGGCGTACTGACGGGATCTGCCATTACCGATATGAAAATCACCCTGGTTACCGGACGGGCGCACAAGAAACACACAGAGGGCGGAGATTTCCGGCAGGCGGCTTACCGGGCGCTGCGCCAGGGATTGATGCAGGCACAATCGGTGCTGCTAGAACCCTACTACGATTTCCGGCTGGAAATACCGGAACAGGTACTGGGCAGAGCGATGATGGATATGGAGCGGATGCATGGGACGTG
>CANQUZ010000098.1 GCA_947627165.1 uncultured Roseburia sp. | reverse complement strand
GAGCTCCTCCTGCTCCACCAGCGAGGAAGTGATGCAGGAGGAGCTCTGGATTGAGCATCCGATAGATGAGACGGTGATGCACTATGCGAAGAATACGATGGAGGCGGGGCTTGACGGCGTAGTCTGCTCTCCCCTGGAAGCGGGAAAAGTCCATGAAGTGTGCGGAGGGGCGTTCCTCACCATTACGCCTGGGGTGCGTTTTGCAGACGGGGATGTGGGCGACCAGAAGCGCGTCACAACGCCGGCAAAGGCAAAAGAATTAGGATCTGACTATATTGTAGTAGGGCGGCCGATTACCCAGGCAGAAGATCCGGTGGCGGCGTACCGCAGATGTGTGGAAGAATTTTTAGGGTAAGGTAAAGACAGCGTAGAAACGGAGAAGATGAGGAAACAAGATGAATTTGAAAAACATTAGGCTCAGTGGCAGCGACTTAAAGATTATAGCCGTTATTGCAATGTTCCTCGATCACCTTGCGGCGACTGTCCTGGTGCGATGTCTGGTGACGGGCGTATTTTGGGATCAGGCGGCGTGGTACGAGGTCTATCAGGTCATGCGCAATATCGGGCGCGTTGCGTTTCCGATTTACTGTTTTTTGTTAGTTGAGGGATTTATCCACACAAGCGATAGGAGAAAATATGCCCTTCGGCTGTTCCTTTTTGCTCTGATTTCAGAGATCCCCTTTGACCTGGCGTTTAACGCCCAAGTGTTGGAATTTGGATATCAGAATGTCTTTTTTACGTAGTGGCTCGGATTGCTGCTAATGATGGCGATAGATGCGGTGGAAAGACATACGGAGCAGCAGTTTCTTCGGTTTTTTTATACTGCAGCGTTAATCATCGCAACCATGTTTGCGGCGCATCTCCTGAAAACAGATTACAGCTATTATGGGATTATGTGCATTGCGGCGCTGTATTTGTTCCGTGGCAGCAGGCTGCTCCAGGTTCTGGCGGGGTGTCTGGTGTTTTTCTGGTGGGAGCTTCCGGCGATAGCTGCGTTTGCGCCGATTTATTTATATAGTGGAGAGCGGGGATCCCGCATGAAGTATTTCTTTTATATCTTTTATCCCGCGCACCTTATGATCTTATATGTGATTTGCGTGTTTTTGGGAAGTGCCGGAGTGTCGGTAGTATAACAGGCGGAAGGAAGAGGAAAACGATGGAAATATCAAAACAGACCAGAAAATATTTCATACAGATTTTGGCGTCTGCCATTTTGCTGTATTGCGGCATTGAACATTTTAACGTGGTGATGAAAACGCTCGGCCTGGCATGGGGGATATTAATGCCGTTTATTGTGGGCGGCGCGATAGCGTTTATCCTGAATGTCCCAATGAAAAAAATAGAGAAATATTTATTTCAAAAAAATAACAAGCTGGCAAAATGGAGGCGTCCTGCGGCATATCTTCTGACGCTTTTGATCGTCATCGGAGTCTTGGCACTGGCAATGATCGTAATCGTTCCGGAGCTTGGCAGCACGGTCCGTATGCTGATGGAGCAGATCCCGGCGGCGTTTAACGCAGTCTCATCATGGCTGAATGATTTGCAGAAGGAGTATCCGGCGCTGGCTCCGGCAGCCTCAGAGCTGGATATAGACTGGATGTCTGTGTCGGCTTCTATGGTGGATGTTGTAAAATCCTTTGGCTCCGGCGTCCTGACTTCCGGCGTTGGGTTTTTCTCCGGCATCGTAAGCGGCGTGACCACCTTTGTGATTGCCTTTACTTTTTCCATCTATGTGCTGTTCCAGAAAGAGAAGCTGCAAAGGCAGGTCAAACAGGTGCTCTATGCGCTGTTACCGGAAAAGGTTACGGAAAAGATCATAAGCGTGGCGGCGCTGTCGAACCAGACGTTTTCTAATTTCTTGTCCGGACAGTGCTTAGAGGCAGTGATTTTAGGGACGATGTTCGTGATTGCCATGACCATTTTCCGGATGCCGTATGCCATGATGACAGGCGTCGTCATTTCCCTTACGGCGTTAATCCCGATTTTTGGGGCTTTTATCGGCTGTGCGGTAGGGATGTTCCTGATTGTGATGGTAAATCCCATTCAGGCAATCTGGTTTTTGGTTCTGTTTTTGGTGCTGCAGCAGGTAGAGGGAAACCTGATTTATCCTCATGTAGTAGGAGGCTCAATCGGCCTGCCTTCCATCTGGGTGCTGGCAGCCGTCACGCTGGGCGGGAACCTGTTTGGAATCGTAGGGATTTTGGTGTTTATTCCATTGTGTTCCGTGCTGTATGCCCTGTTCCGGGATTTTGTGAAACAACAGTTGGAAAAGAAAGGCATCAAAAAAGTCGAGTGATAGCAGAGGGAGGATGCGATTCCTTCCCCTCGCTGAATGCAAAAAGACGCATGGTTACGAGCAGTTCCATGCGTCTTTTTGCGTGCACTCTGCACTGCTTTGCACTGTCCTGCGCGCTTTGCACTGTCCTGTGCGCTTTGCACTGCCCTGCGCGCTTTGCACTGTCCTGTGCGCTTTGCACTGCCCTGCGCGCTTTGCACTGTCTTGCGCGCTTTGCTTCGGCAAAATGAATAAAAGAACACGAATCATTTATGTAAATCAGTGGCTGAATAATGTTTAGGCGGAACTGACAGAACTCCAACCGTGTGTTGAAATTCAACAGCTCCTTTTAACGTTTTTTATCTTAGCAGAAAATTGTGATAAGTTTTTGACCGGAATATAAAAAATAGGTAAAAAACAGATAAAGCAAAGCGAAAAACTATAAAATCTTTGCAAATTGCAGGGAAAGGGGTATACTAAACAAAGCATATAAGCCGGAGAAAGGAAGAGGTTATGAAGTTTCAGAGAGAAGATTTGCTGTTGTATGCAGTGACGGACAGGAGCTGGCTAAAGGGGGAAAGCCTGTCCCGTCAGGTGGAGCGCGCCCTGGAGGGTGGAGTGACGTTTTTGCAGCTGCGGGAAAAAACATTGGAGGAAGAAGCGTTTCTGAAAGAAGCCCTTGAGATACAAAAGCTATGTAAACAATATAGCGTTCCATTTATCATCAATGATGATGTGGAGCTTGCCCTCGCGATAGGGGCGGATGGCGTCCATGTGGGGCAGGAGGATATGGAAGCCGGAGAAGTCCGGAAAAAATTGGGAGCGGATAAAATCATCGGGGTTTCCGCCCATTCGGTAGAGGAGGCGCTGGCGGCGGAGAGAAGCGGAGCGGACTATCTGGGCGTCGGGGCTGTATTTTCCACTGCTTCCAAAAAGAACGTACAGCAGATGTCGTATGAAACGCTAAAGGCCATCTGTGAAGCTGTCCGGATTCCGGTGGTGGCGATTGGCGGCATTGGGGAATCAAACATGGAGCTGTTGTCGGGAAGCGGTATTTGCGGCGTGGCTGCCATCAGCGCCATTTTCGCGCAGCCGGACATTACTGCTGCGGCAAGGAGGCTGCGCCTTCTCTCGGAAAAGGTTGTGGGAAACGGGAAGATAGCAGGGGCTATTTTTGATATGGACGGGACTTTGATGGACACAATGCCCATCTGGGAGAATATCAGTGAGCGTTATCTGGCGAACCGGGGAATCGCGGCGAAGGAAAATTTATCTGAACGCCTTTTTTCTATGAGTATGCAGCAGGGGGCGGCGTATGTGAAAGAACAATATGGATTATCCGAAAGTGTGGAGGAAATCATTGAGGAAATAAACCGCATGGCGGAGGAGGCGTACAGCAGTGAGGCGGAAATGAAGCCGGGGGTGCCGGAATTTTTAGAAACACTGAAACAGCGGGGAGTAAGAATGGTGGTGGCGACTGCCACGGACCGGGTACACGCCGAGGCGGCATTGAAGCGGAATGGGATTGATGGCTGCTTTGACGCCATTTTTACCTGCAGCGAAATCGGGAAAGGAAAGGATCAACCGGATATTTTTGAGGCCGCGGCAGCAAAATTAGGGACCAAGAAATCCGACACATGGGTTTTTGAGGATGCGCTCTATGCCATAAAGACGGCAAAAGCCAGCGGGTTCCGGACCGTGGGGCTGTATGATGCGGGGAGCCGCAAAGATTGGGAGGAAATCTGCCGGACTGCTGATTTCCATTTGGAAAAACTGACACAATTCCCCCTCGGATAAAAACTGATGCCTGATGCCGTTTGGAGCATGGCGTCATCTGTGGGAAGGCAGGGGGCGGCAGCTTTTGAATGCGGCGGCCCCGCAAGGTTGTGTTTGCGCTGCATCCGCAAGCTTGCTAAGACAAAAGCAGCGCAGAAATGAGGAAGAGGATGAAAGGTACGAATCGAAAGACAGCCCTTACGATTGCGGGGAGCGACTGCAGCGGCGGGGCTGGGATACAGGCGGACATTAAGACCATGCTCGCAAATGGAGTCTATGCCATGAGCGTCATCACGGCACTGACGGCGCAAAATACCCAGGGGGTTGCGGAAATTTTGGAAATCCCGGCGGCGTTTGTGGAAAAGCAGCTTGACGCGGTATTTACGGATATTGATCCGGACGCGGTAAAAATCGGGATGGTCACTTCGGCGGAAACCAGAGAAAGCATTGCGGAGCGTCTGTCATTTTATCGGGCGGAGCGCGTAGTGGTGGATCCGGTGATGGTGTCTGGCAGCGGAACGGGCTTTGCGGACGAGGCAGTGCGGAATGCCTGGCAATCGGTGTTGTTTCCGGCGGCATTTCTGATTACCCCCAACCTCCCGGAGTGTGAAGTCCTTTTGGGGCGTAAGATAGAGACGGAAGAGGAGCGGGAGAGAGCCGCGAAGGATCTGGGAGAAGCGTACCGCTGCGCTGTGTTAGTCAAAGGCGGCCATGGGAAAAGCGGGGCTAACGATGTGCTTTGGACAGGGACAAGGCATATATGGTTTCCGGGGGAGCGGATTGACAATCCCAACACCCACGGAACGGGATGCACCTTGTCCTCTGCGATTGCGTCCTTCCTGGCGAAGGGGGACAGCTTGGAAGAGGCGGTCGGGAAGGCGAAAGCCTATGTAAGAGGGGCGATTGGCGCTATGCTGGATTTGGGAAAAGGCAGCGGCCCCTTAGACCACGGGTATCAAATAAAATAGGATGATATCTTATCAAAAAAGTGCAAAAGAGGTGCCGGGAGACGCCAAAACTAAGGAAAAGTCACAAAATGTCAGAAAAAGGCTTGCATAAAAAGCTGATACATGATAACTTAAAAGAAATAGACGAGGTGGTCAGTAACCACCTTTTTTGTTGTACGGGGACTTTATTTCATTAAAGTGAAAGAGGAGTCTGCGGAAACATACAGAAAACAGGAGGATTTTTATGAAAAAGAAATTAGTGTCAGTATTATTAGCAGCCGTAATGGCAATGGCAGCCGTTGGCTGTGGCAACAATGCTTCCGCAGGTGCGGAAGGCGAGGCTCCGGCAGGAGACGCTGCGGATGCGTCGTCAGGGCTTACAATCAAAGACGGCGTGCTGATGGTAGCGATGGAAATCGGCTATCCGCCAATGGAATATTTTGATGAGGACGGTTCCACCCCAATCGGGTTTGATGTGGAAGTGGCTGGGGCTATTGCGGAAGAATTAGGCCTTGAAGTGGAATTGGTAGACACTGCCTGGGACGGCATCTTTGCAGGCGTGGATACGGATAAATATGACTGCGTGATTTCCTGCGTCAGCCTGACGGATGATAGGAAAGAGCAGTTTAACATGACAAAGCCTTATGTGTCTAACCATACGGTATTAATTGTGCCGGAAGATTCCGAAATCGACTCTCTGGAGGCGTTAAACGGACACTCCACAGCAGTGCAGGCAGAGACTACCGCAGACGATTACATGAAAGAGCACGGCGCGGAGTTAGGCGTGGAATTATTCCAGTATGACAAAGTGCTCAACTGCTTTGATGATTTGAAGGCGGGACGTACCGATTCGGTATTTACGGACAGCGTCGTAGCGGCATATTACCTCGGCGAGGAATCTTCCTCTTACAAAACCGTGTGGGAAAACGAAGAGCTTGAGCCTATCAGCATCTGCCTGAAAAAAGGTAACGATGCCTTGACAGAAAAAATAGAAGAGGCTCTGGATGCGCTCTATGCAGACGGAACCTTAAAACAAATTGCAGAAAAACATTTTGGTACAGATTTGACCGCCGGACTTCGTGATTAAAAAGGGGGTTCTCTATGTTATCACAAATTGTCAGCTGGCTCCCGGAACTTTTGAATGGAGCAAAAACGACGATACTGCTTACGATATGCGCAGTCATGATGGGCTTGCTGCTGAGTGTCTTTCTGGCACTCGGCAAAATGTCAAAAAATAAAATATGGAATGGCTTCTGCAATGCGTACATCTTTTTCTTCCGCGGAACGCCGCTTTTGATGCAGCTTTATTTTATCTATTTCGGCCTGCCGCAGATTAGCATGGCGCTGACCATTAACAGCCGGTTTTTAGCGGCGTTTATTGCCTTTTCCTTAAACAGTGCGGCCTACTGCGCGGAAATTATCCGCGCTGCCTTACAGTCCATCGACAAGGGGCAGTTTGAAGCGTCAAAGGCTCTGGGGCTGACAAAAGGGCAGACCATGCGGTTAGTCATTTTCCCGCAGTCCATCAAGCGTCTGATTCCTCCGGTGGCAAATGAATTTATCATGGTATTAAAAGATGCGTCATTGGTTTCCATCATTGCGCTTGCGGACCTGACGAAAGTGACGAGGGCGATCTCTTCTTCCACAGGCACGGCGTTAGTTTACATTCCGGCAATGATCATATACCTGGTGATGACGGCTTTCTTTGAATTTATTTTCCGCAAGTTAGAAAGCAGATTTTCACGTTACGAATAGGAGGGCGCTGCAATGTCAATGATTAGAACAGAACATTTAGCAAAGACGTTCGGGGAATTACAGGTATTAAAAGACATTAACCTGACCGTAGAGCCGGGGGAAGTAGTGGTAATCATCGGGCCTTCCGGAGCGGGGAAATCGACCTTTTTACGTTCCTTAAACAGGCTGGAGAAAATCACCAGCGGTAAGATTTTTATTGAGGATGAGTTATTTTATCACAGAGAGCATGATAAGACGGTGTCTAAGATGGAGGTCAGGCGGCATAAGCAGCTTCTGCTGGAAATGGGGATGGTCTTTCAAAGGTTTAACCTCTTCCCGCATAAAACCGTATTGGAAAACGTAATGCTTGCCCCCCTTCATGTGAAAAAAATGAATAAGGGACAGGCGGAGGAGCTGGCGAAAAACCTAATCAGCAAGGTTGGGTTAGGGGATAAGCTGCACGAGTACCCGGCAAGGCTCTCCGGCGGGCAGCAACAGAGGGTGGCGATTGCCAGAGCCCTGGCAATGGAGCCGAAAATGATGCTCTTTGACGAGCCGACTTCGGCGTTAGACCCGGAGCTGGTGGGAGAAGTGCTGCTTGTTATGAAAGATTTGGCGGCACAGGGCATGACCATGCTCTGCGTGACCCATGAGATGGGGTTTGCCAAAGAAGTGGCGGATAAGGTGGTATTTATGGCAGAGGGGAGAATCATTGAAGAGGGCACCCCGGAAGAAATTTTCACCAACCCCAAAAGCCCGCAGGCGAGACAGTTTTTAAAGAGTATTTATGAGGTAGCGGTACGAGGAGTTTGCTATGAATAAGTTTGTGATAAGACAATCCCTGTTGCTGTTTCTGACTGCCGTCATCTGGGGAGTGGCATTTGTGGCGCAGAGTGTCGGAATGGAATACGTTGGCCCGTTTAGTTTTAATGCAGTGCGCAATTTCATAGGGGCGGCAGTCCTGCTGCCCTGCATTGCATTCTTATCAAAGGGAAAGCCAAG
>CANQUZ010000097.1 GCA_947627165.1 uncultured Roseburia sp. | reverse complement strand
CCCCTTTAATACGGGAGCAGGATACGCCATGGGCATTTTAGCGGGGCGGAAATGACAACGTTTGAAATGCGGTTTGTTGCCCTGCGGTGCAAAGATACCATTGCGCCCACCGGAACCATTGCCCAGGGGGTGGGGGCAAAGCAGATCAATTCTTTGGGAGAGGTCTATGAAAATCAATATGGAACGACGACTCAGGAGAGAGTTTACGGAACTGTAGCGGAAAACCAGGCGGGGAGAGGACCCTGCTATCTGCATACCCAGGGGATTTCCAGGGAGCAGGGGGAAGACCTGCTGAAAGCCTACCTAAATATGGCGCCGAGCCAGACGCTGAAGTGGATAGAAAGCGGAAGAGAGCCAAATGAGCAGGATGTGGAAATTGAGGGAACGGAGCCCTATATCGTGGGAGGCCATACGGCAAGCGGATATTGGGTTGACGAGAAAAGGCGCACTACCTTAAAAGGCCTGTATGCGGCAGGCGACGTGGCGGGAGGCTGTCCGCAAAAGTATGTGACAGGAGCCCTGGCGGAGGGGGAGATTGCGGCAAAGGCGATTCTGGAAGATTTGGCGGAGCGGCAGGCGGAGGAAGCCTTTCCGGAGGCGGAGTTTGCAGAAAAGGCAGAGAGGGAATACGAAGCCTGTTTTTCCAGAGAAAAGTCCTTTTTCACTACGGAGCAGCTAGAGGAGGCCATGCAGAAAGTGATGGACGCCTATGCAGGAGGCATTGGCGCCGGCTACCGCTACAATGAAAAACAGCTTGGGATGGCGGATGAAAAAATCCGCGGGATACAGGAAATGGCGGAACATCTTTCCGCAGAGGATATGGATGATCTGCTCCATATCTATGAACTCAAAGAGAGGCTTGTGGTGTGCCGGAGCGTCATCGCCCACTTAAAAGCGAGAAAAGAGACGCGCTGGCAGGGCTTCTCCCAAAATATGGATTATCCCGATAGGAGTGAAGACTGGAATAAATACGTCAATTCCGTGTGGCAGGAGGGAGAAATCCGCATTGTCATCAGAGAGATGGGGGATATTCCGGATAGGACGAAAGGAGCCGGCAGGGTATGAGTATCGCAATCAATCAGGAGAAATGCGTCAAATGCAGGCGTTGTATAGAGGTCTGCCCTGGGAATCTCATTAAAGCAGATGAAACGGGCAGGGCGTATATCAGGAAGCCGGAGGATTGCTGGGGATGCACCTCCTGCGTGAAAGAGTGCGGGGTGGAAGCCATTGCGTTCTTTTTGGGAGCGGATATCGGCGGACGTGGAAGCTTCCTTACCACCCGGGAGGAGGGAGAGCGGCGCCATTGGATGATTACCAGCCCTTGTGGAGAGCAAAAAACGATTACCGTCAACAAAAAAGACGCCAATCAGTATTAAAGGAGAAAAAGCATATGAGTGGATTATCTCATTTAGATGAATTAGAGGCGGAAGCCATCTATATTATCCGGGAAGTGGCGGCGGAGTGCGAAAAGCCGGTGATGCTTTATTCAATAGGAAAGGACAGCTCTGTGATGCTGCACCTTGCCAGGAAAGCATTTTATCCCGAAAAGCCGCCGTTTCCGTTTATGCACATTGATACCACCTGGAAATTCCGGGAAATGATAGAGTTCCGCGATCGGATTGCAAAAGAAACGGGGATTGAAATGCTGGTATATTCCAATCAGGAAGGGATAGAGGCAGGGATCAATCCCTTTACCCACGGGGCTGCCTACACGGATATTATGAAGACCCAGGCACTCAAACAAGGGTTGAAAAAGTATGGATTTACTGCGGCTTTCGGCGGAGGACGCCGTGACGAGGAGAAATCCCGCGCAAAAGAGCGTATTTTTTCATTCCGCAATGAAGCGCAGGCGTGGGATCCCAAAAACCAGAGGCCTGAAATGTGGAAACTGTACAATACCAAAATCAAAAAAGGGGAGAGCATCCGGGTATTTCCGCTGTCGAATTGGACGGAAAAAGATATCTGGCAGTATATTAAGAGGGAAGACATCGAAATCGTTCCTCTTTATTTTGCGAAAGAGCGGCCCGTCGTGTATCGGGACGGCAGCCTGATTATGGTGGATGACGAACGCTTTGTGCTTCGGGAAGGGGAAAAAGTGGAAATGAAAAAGGTACGGTTCCGCACCTTAGGCTGTTATCCATTGACCGGGGCTGTGGAATCGGATGCTGTAACCTTAGATGAGATTATTGAAGAAACCTTAAGCGCAGTTTCCTCGGAGCGTACCAGCCGTGTGATTGATAATGAGGAGGCAGGCAGCATGGAGCGAAGGAAGAGGGAGGGGTATTTTTAGATGAAAGGGTTATTGAAATTTATTACCTGCGGCAGTGTTGACGATGGAAAATCCACTCTCATCGGCCATATTTTATACGATGCAAAGCTGCTCTATGCGGATCAGGAAAAGGCATTGGAACTGGACAGCAAATTAGGGAGCCGTGAGGGAGCGATAGACTATTCGCTGCTTTTGGACGGATTGATGGCAGAGAGAGAACAGGGGATTACCATTGATGTGGCATACCGCTATTTTACGACGGAACACCGGAGCTTTATTGTTGCCGACACGCCGGGGCATGAGGAATATACCAGAAATATGGCGGTGGGGGCTTCGTTTGCGGATCTTGCCGTTATTCTGGTGGATGCGCAGAAAGGGGTTTTGCTGCAGACCAGGCGTCATGCGCGCATCTGCGCTCTGATGGGAATCCGCTATTTCATATTTGCAGTCAATAAGATGGATTTAATCGGCTATGATAGGGATAAATTTCTCAAAATAGAAGCCCAGATAGAGGCATTGAAAGAGGAATTGTCTTTGGAACACATAACCGTTATCCCAGTGTCCGCCACCGAAGGGGACAACGTCACCAAAAAAAGTGAAAAGCTTCCCTGGTATGAGGGAGAGCCTATTTTGGCCTGCTTAGAGCAGATAGATGTTTCCAGGGAAACAAAAGAGGAGGGCTTTTACCTTCCCGTACAGCGCGTTTGCCGTCCAAACCATACGTTCCGCGGCTTTCAGGGACAGATTGAGGCGGGAGAGATTCATGTGGGGGACGAAATCACCATATTGCCGGGCAATGAGAAGGCAACCGTAAAAAGCATTTTGACCGCCGGAAAGGAGTCGGAGGCCGCCGTTATGGGAAGTCCGGTGACGATACAGCTGGATCGGGAAGTGGATGTTTCCAGAGGCAGCGTTCTGACAAAAGGCGGAGATCTGGCGACGGCGCAGAAATTTACGGCATCCCTGCTATGGATGGACGATGCGGCGTGTTCCGTTGGCAGCGATTATTTTGTGAAAATCGGAACAAACCTTATGACAGGCACCCTGGCGGAGATTTGCTATAAAATCGACGTCAACACGGGGGAGCATCTGCAGGCGGATACTTTGAGGAAAAACGAGATTGCCGTTTGCAGCATCCTGCTGGATGATTACATACCGTTGGATGAGTTTCGGAGGCACAGGACGTTAGGGGAGCTGATTTTGATTGACCGCATCTCCAATATGACCTCCGCCTGCGGCGTTATTGAGAAGTTTGTAAGGAAAGACGAGGCGGAGAAGCCGGTATTTTCTTATGGCGGCGTAAAGGCAAGGGGGGACATCTTTGAGGAGTTTTATTATAATATGGAGAAATCCGTCATTACAAAGCGCAAACCCCAGCACCCGACCTATACGGTGGGCGATACCATTCCTACCAAAAGCGAAACCTACGGATATCCGGAATGCTTTGACATTGTAATCCTGCGGGATAAAACGGCGGTGAAGGTGCGGGAAAATAAGATTGAAGCAATCCTGCCGTTAGAAGAGTACCGCTATTCCGGCGTTCCGGTGGTAAATGGAAGAGGATTCGCGGTGCGGGTGAACTCCCAGAGTGAATTGGAGGAATACTTAGAGTCCTGCGGGCAGGGGGATGCCGCGAAGGAAACCTTAAACCGCTGGCTGGATTTTGGCGCCTACCGCAGAGTCATATTTCACGCCGATTACTGGGAGATTTAGTTGTAACAGTTCCATTTAGTTTCCATTTATGTATAAAATTTCTTGACGCAATGGCGGGGGTCTGCTATTCTTTTTTCAATGGATATTTGTCAATTTTCAGTGAAAACAGGAGAAAAGCTATGAAGTTGAAGAAAGGAATTAGTTTTTTGATGGCGGCGGCGCTGCTTGTCTCTTCTTGGACGGCAGCCGCTCCTGGCAGCGTAAGGGCGGAGGAGCTGTCCTCCGAACTCAGCGGAATGAGGACGGCAAGCGCGCAGGATTACCGCTATTTTTATGGTCAGCTCACAGAGGAAGCAAAACGGCTCTACGACGCGATGTATGAAATGTACGCAAGCGGAATGTTAAAGAGCGGAACGGAAGACTATGATCTTGCAGCGCACGGCTGTGTGTCCCAGGCGCAGATGGAGGCGTATGCACAGGGCGACAACGGGCTTCTGATGACGTTAGGCGCGGCGCGGGACGCTTTTTGCGCAGATTACGCCGATGTTTTCTATGTGGACTTTTCCTATCTGTCCATACGCGTGACCAGGGACAAAGCGAACCAGTACCACGCTTATCTGGGCACGGGCAGGAGCGACAACTATTTTTTGCAGGGATTTCAAAGCAGGCAGGAAGTAGAGAGCGCTGTTGCGGAATATGAAAAAAAAGTAAGCGAGATTGCAGACGCGGCTAAGAAGCTGACGGTGGAGGCTGGAAAAAATCTGACGGAAGAGCAGATAAAATATGTCCATGATTATATCATAAAGCATACCTCCTACCGCTTAGAGCATCAGTGCAAACCGGAAAATGTGGGCCATGTCAGGACGGCTTACGGTGCCTTAGTAAGGGGCGAGAGCGTGTGCGAAGGCTATGCGAGAGCCTTTAAGGCAGTGCTTGACCGCCTGGCAATTCCCTGTATCCTAGTGCAGGGAGCCTATCGGGCATCCACAGATTCCTATGAGCTCCATATGTGGAATTATGTACAGCTGAATGGAAAATGGTACGCAGTGGATTCCACCATGGACGACCCGATTTCCAAAAAGCAGAACATCGGCGGACTGGACGGCTATGAAAATACGGAATACTTGTTGGTAGGCGATGACGTCATGAGCCGGCGCCATGTGCCCAGCGGCATTATGTCCGAGGCGGAATATGAATTTTCCTACCCTTCCTTAGAGTACCTTGGGGAGGACTATGAACTCGTATCCGCCAGCATGAATGGTTTGGTGGTAAAATATAATGAAAATGGCGAGCTTGAGGGGGAAAAAGCGGGGGAATACAGAATCAGCTATAAAAATATGGGATATGCGAAAGCAAAAGAATCTGGTGTTTATATGCTAGCAAGATTTCCCGATTATAACAAAGAGACGGGGGAATTGAAATCTAGGGGCGAATGGTGCTATATTACACCGGAGCTTTATCCTGCTATGAAAGACACGGAGGAGGAGCTGATTATGGCTTTTCCGCAGACCCCATATGTGGAGTTTGCGATTACGGACGTACCGCACGGCGATTATATAAAGGACCCGGAATACATTTATTATCAGGGAGATCCTCTGGTGTTAGAGGCGGAGACGGGGATTCTTTATAACCCCAGCGGAACCTACAAAGCGCCTCCTTATATCAAAAAGCAGACCCCGGCGGCATCCGGGAGAATTACGTCCGGAGCAAAGCAGCACGTGAAGGTTGTGTATGATGATAAGCTGGTGTTTACGGAAGGCGCAACACAGATTGGATGGAAGATGGAAACGACGGGAAGCCATTCCAGTGCCATTGAGAACACAAAGATTGAAAACTTTACCTGGGATGGAGTAAGCACGATAGAGTTTGATTTTACCCCAAGTAATATGTGGGCGGACGACTGCGTTAATTATGATATCTATCTTACGGGAGTAGTTGGAGAAAAGAGCAAAAAGGCCCCGAACCCGATTTCCTACTATGCTTCTTTCCCCTGCGCGGTGTGCGCTTACCGCTCCAGAGGGTATTTCTGGAATGTATTTGGAAAACCGTCTCTGTTGGAAAACGATGACCTTTCCATCGCAGACTGGACGGCGAAAGATGGCAGTGCAATCACTCAAGATATGGTGAAGAATTTAGTATTAGTCGCTTCCTCGCCGACGAGCGAGCAGACGGATACGATGAATGAGATGGTATCCGGGGAACTTCCCGAAGGGCAGAAGGTTTTAAAGAGTGAGACATACAATATCAACCTGACTCTCTGCAAGAAGCAAGTGAAAGAACTAAAGGCAGGGCAGTCTGTGCGCGTATCCCTTGGTTTTCCGGACGGATATGGACCGGACGATGCTGGCGTTACCTTTAAGGCATATCATTTTACCAAAAACGATGCCGGTGAGATTATAGGAGTCAATGAGATTCCCTGCATCATCACCCAGTACGGACTGATTATTTTGTGCGATTCCTTTAGCCCCTTTGCCATCGTAGCGGTTGAGGGCGGAGCAGCGGAGAATGGCGAAAAAACCGTTATTTTATCGAATACGCAGGGCGGCACGGTTTCAGGCGGCAATTACGGGCTTCTGACAATAAAAAAAGGGGAAAGCAAGACAGTGACCGTTCGCGCGGACCAGGGCTATGAAATTGATGAATTAACGATTGGCGGCGGAAACGCGGCAATCACAGACAAAAACGCGATGGAAGTGACCGTCAGATATGACGATTTTTCCGGAAAAAACAATATCGTAGACGTAAAATTTGCAGCCAAAGCGGTTCACCAGAAAGAAGAGGCAAGAGGGGAAAGAGTGGTGCATCCGGCAGCAGAGCCGACTCCGGCGAAGATTGCGTTAGATACAGACAACATCAGCGTGCCCGAAAATGAAAAATTCACGATTCGTGCGACGGTTACGGGAGAAGATCCGAAAGGCGAGCACGCATATCAGTGGTACAAAGACGGAACAGCGCTGAAAGGGCAAAACAGCAAGACGCTCACCGTGGAAGCGGCGACAGTGAAAGACGCAGGCTCTTATACCTTTGAAGTCACCACAACGTTGGGAGCCGTTAGCGTAAGGTCTGAGAGCAGCCCCTGCAAGGTCAGCATCCGGACAGAGGCAGCGTCGTCTGCGATGGGAAAAGTGTCGGGGCTGAAAGCAGTCTCTGACGCGACGAACCGGGTAAAGCTCACCTGGAAAAAAGTAAAAAATGCGGATGGCTATTATATATACCGTTACGACAGCAAAAAGAAGAAATTTATCCGTATAGGCAGCTCCCAAAAAACATCCTACACAGATAAGAAATGTACGGCAGGACAGAACTATCAATACAGGGTAAGGGCTTATAAGAAAGCGGCAAAAGGCGGCGTAAGCTCCGGGAAGATATCCGGAACCGCAAAGGTAATCGTGATGCCGAAGACGCCGACTTCCATATCCGGAAAGCGGGTTTCCGATACGGTGGCGGAACTTTCCTTCAAGAAAGTCAGCAAAGCGACGGAATACCGCATTTACCAGAGCGTTGGAAATCAATCAAAGTTTGAGCTTGCATACCGCGTCAAAGGGAAAAAGCTGTATAAGTACAATAAAAAGTCTAAGAAATGGACGTATGTGAACCAGTTTAAGCAAACAAGCAACGGCAAGATTGTCTGCAGGCTGACCGGATTAGGAAAGAATAAGACCGTAAAATACCGCGTCATCTCCATGGTGTCGAAATCCGGCTACAAGACGGCTTCCAGCAAAAACAGCAAAGCGGTAACGATTCGCCCATAGACGGACAGTGCGGAAGGAAAAGGCTTCTCGCAAAAATTGCTTGCACCGAAAGGGCAACTGTGATATAATCAATTACTGTCAGGGTGTTCCTGACAGTATGGGCAGATTCCCGAGTGGCCAAAGGGGACAGACTGTAAATCTGCTGCAAATTGCTTCGGTGGTTCGAATCCACC
>CANQUZ010000096.1 GCA_947627165.1 uncultured Roseburia sp. | reverse complement strand
TATGAAGATGAGGCGGTCATTGTCTGCAGGAAAAACGCCGGCGTGGCGACGCAGACGAAAAGATTTGGACAGGCGGATATGGAGAGCCTTTTGAAAAATTACCGGGCGCGGAAGGGGGAGACGCCTTATATCGGCGTGGTGCACCGTTTAGATCAGCCGGTGGAGGGCGTGATGGTGTTTGCAAAGACCAGGGAAGCCGCGGCGGATTTAAGCCGCCAGATGGCGGCAAAGACGGCGGATAAATACTATTATGCGATGACGGACGGGGTTCCGGCGCGAAGGAGCGGAGTGCTGGAAGACTACCTTTTGCGCAACGGCAAAACGAACGTCTCGGAAGTGGTGAGCAAGGGGACGCCGGAGGCAAAGAGGGCTGTGCTTTCCTATGAAGTGTTGGAGCAAAATGGAAAGCGTGCTGTTTTGCGCATCCGATTGGAGACAGGACGGCACCATCAGATACGGGTTCAGCTTGCCCATGCCGGGTACGCCATTGTAGGGGATCAAAAATACAATTTTAAGGAACACATCGCCCCGTCGGGAAAAGCACTGGCGCTCTGTTCCTATAAAATCGGTTTTAAACATCCCATTACCCACAGGAAACTGGAGTTTGAAATTGACAAGCCATACCATTTAGCATAAAATAAACAGGATAGATCTAGGGTAAGGAGAACAAATGTTATGGCAAAGGACAAGAAATTAGTCGAGGCAATCACTTCTATGGAAGAGGATTTTGCCCAGTGGTATACTGACGTTGTAAAGAAAGCAGAGCTGATTACCTATTCTTCCGTGAAAGGGTGCATGATCATCCGCCCGGCCGGCTATGCCATCTGGGAGAATATCCAGCAGGAATTAGACCGCCGCTTTAAAGAAACCGGGGTGGAGAATGTTTATATGCCGATGTTTATCCCGGAGAGCCTTTTGGAGAAAGAAAAGGACCATGTGGAGGGATTTGCGCCGGAAGTGGCATGGGTGACCCATGGAGGGCTGAACGAGCTGCAGGAGCGTCTTTGCATCAGGCCTACTTCCGAGACTCTGTTCTGTGACTTTTACAAAGATATCGTGCAGTCATACCGCGATTTGCCTAAAGTATATAATCAGTGGTGTTCTGTCGTAAGATGGGAGAAAGAAACACGCCCGTTTTTGCGTTCCAGAGAGTTTTTATGGCAGGAAGGCCATACGGCGCACGCTACGGCTGAGGAGGCGGAAGAGAGGACGGTACAGATGTTAAACCTCTATGCCGACTTCTGTGAGGAAGTGCTGGCAATGCCCGTGGTTCGCGGCCAAAAGACCGAAAAAGAAAAATTTGCAGGCGCCGAGGCAACCTATACTATCGAAGCGCTGATGCACGATGGAAAGGCGCTGCAGTCGGGGACAAGCCATAATTTCGGCAATGGATTCGCAAAGGCGTTTGGCATTCAATATACAGACAGGGACAATCAGTTACAGTACGTTTATCAGACGTCCTGGGGGATGACCACCCGCTTGATTGGTGCAATCATTATGGTGCATGGAGACGATTCTGGCTTGGTATTGCCGCCAAGGGTTGCTCCTGTGCAGGTGATGGTGATTCCTGTCCAGCAGCAGAAAGAGGGAGTGCTTGATACCGCGCGGGATGTCTGCGAGCGGCTTGGCAAGGTCTGCCGTGCAAAGCTGGACGCTTCCGAGAAGAGTCCGGGATGGAAATTCTCCGAACAGGAGATGCGCGGCATTCCGGTTCGTGTGGAACTAGGGCCAAGGGACATCGCCGAAGGGAAATGCGTGGTAGTGCGTCGCGATACCAGGGAGAAAATCGAAGTGGCGTTGCAGGAGTTGGAGACAAAAATCCCAGAGCTGCTTGAGACGATTCAAAAAGAGATGTTTGAGCGGGCAAAGGCGCACCGGGATGCCCACATCTGGGATGCGCATGACTATGAGGAATTAAAAGGGATTGCAGCAGAAAAGACAGGATTTGTCCGCGGTATGTGGTGCGGGGAGGAAGCCTGTGAAGATAAAATCAAAGAGGAGTTTGCCATGACGTCCCGCTGTATGCCGTTCCACGACCAGGAGCGGATTGCAGAAACCTGCGTCTGCTGTGGAAAACCGGCGCATAAGTTAGTATATTGGGGAAAAGCATATTAATCAAATATGAGAATCAGATTGCCGGAAAAGGTAAACTTTATCATAAAAACATTAGAGAAGCAGGGATATGAGGCATACGCCGTGGGCGGCTGCGTGCGGGATGTGCTGCTGGGGAGGACTCCGCAGGACTGGGATATCACCACTTCCGCAAAACCGGAACAGGTAAAAGAGCTGTTCCGGCATACCATTGATACGGGAATCCAGCATGGAACCGTAACCGTCATGATAGACCATGTGGGATTTGAAGTTACCACTTACCGCATCGACGGGGAATACGAAGATGCGAGGCATCCCAAGGAAGTGCTTTTTACCTCCAGCCTTCTGGAGGATTTAAAACGCCGGGATTTCACCATAAACGCCATGGCATACAACGAGGCGGAGGGCCTTGTGGATGCCTTTGGCGGCATGGGGGATTTAGAGAAAGGGATGATTCGGTGCGTCGGAGATGCGAAGGAGCGGTTTTTAGAGGATGCCCTGCGGATGCTTCGGGCGGTGCGCTTTTCGGCGCAGCTTGGGTTTCCCATAGAAACGGGCACAAGGGCGGCGATTAAGGAGCTTTCATCCCGCATTGCGAAAGTCAGCGCCGAGCGCATTCAGGCGGAATTGGTAAAACTATTGACTTCCCCCCATCCAGAGGAAATCCGGACTGCCTATGAAACGGGGCTGACCGGAGTTTTTCTGCCGGAATTTGACCGTATGATGGAGACGGAGCAAAACAATCCCCACCATTGCCACAGCGTGGGGGAGCATACCTTAGAGGCTTTAAGGAGAGTTCCGGCGGAGAGGGCGCTGCGTCTTACCATGTTATTGCATGATGCGGCAAAGCCCCTTTGCCATACTGTGGACGAAAAGGGCGTCGACCATTTTTACCGCCATCCGGAGAAAGGGAGCGAGCTGGCAAAAGCAATCTTGCATCGTCTGAAATTTGACAATCGGACGACAGAGAGAGTCTGCGGCCTCATCAGGTGGCATGACGATCGTCCGGAATTATCCCCGCGCGGTGTCAGGAGAGCCGTCAGCCGTATCGGGTTGGAGTATTACCCGGATTTGTTTGCGGTAAAACGCGCGGATATCCTGGCGCAGAGCAGTTACCGTCAGGCGGAAAAACTGGCCTATGTGGACTGTTACGAAAAGCTGTATGGGGAGATATTGGAAAAGCAGCAGTGCCTTACCCTAAAGCAGCTTGCCGTAAACGGAAGCGATTTGATTGCAGAAGGAATGGAACCCGGGAGAGAAATCGGCGCAATGATGAAGCGTCTGTTAGACCGGGTGTTAGAACAGCCGGAATTAAATACAAAAGAGAAACTGTTGGAATTGGTTCATAATTCAGATACCCCTCTCATATGATGAATAGACACGGTGGGAAGCCGTGGAATCATCATGTTGGAGGGGTTCCTTATGTATAATCGTCCGGAACAGATATTAGAACAGTATGACTTGGAAGTAAACGCTATTTCAAAAGGGCGTGAGAGCTATCATTGCGATACAAATCAGGGGCAGATGGTTTTAAGGGAATATAGAGGGTCAAAAGAAAGAGCGGAGTTTTTGGGGGAGATGTCTGCCTACCTGAAAGAACAGGGGCTTTTCGTTCCGGCTGTGGCAAGGACAAGAGAGGGCGGGCCCATTTCGGTGGATGAGGATGAGACAAAGTATCTGCTGACGGATTTGTTTGCGGGAGCGGAGTGCGACACCAAAAGCAGAGAGGACATGACAGAAGCGGTGCGGCAGCTGGCGCATTTACATAACATAGCGGAACGTTATGAAGGAGAGATACCGGAGTTTGTGAAATCAGCGCCGGATTCGCTGCTGCAGCTTTATGAAAAACATAACAGAGAGCTGAGGAAAGTGCGCAATTATATCCATGACAAGAAAAAAAAGAACGAATTTGAGGTAATGTTCGCCGCCCAGTATGCCGGCTTCGTGAAAAAGGCGGAAGAAGTGACAGAAATGCTGAAAGAAATACAGCCGGATGAGCAGAGTTTCGGCTTTTGCCACGGGGACTATAATCAGCATAATATTATCTTTACCAAACAGGGAACAGCCATTATCAATTTTGACTGTTTTTCTTATCATGTGAGGGTGAGCGACCTGGCAAACTTCCTGCGGAAAATGATGGAAAAAAATAACTGGAATATGGGGCTTGGCATGGATTTAATCAAAGCGTATGACCAGATCCGCAAGCTGTCCCCACAGGAGCTCCGCTATCTGTATCTCTACCTGGCGTACCCAGAAAAATTCTGGAAAATCGCCAACCGGTATTACAACTCCCACAAAGCCTGGCTTTCCGGCAGAAATATAGAAAAACTGGAGAGAGTCATCGCACAGGAAGAGGCGCGGGAACAGTTCCTGGAAGTGCTCTTCCACTTTACCGCTTAATCAAATTCATGTATAATAAATAAGACACAAAGCAAAGTTGTTATCGGGAAAAAGCAGGTGGATACATTGAGGATAAAACCAAAACGGATACTTATAGTCCTGGCTGCTTCTTTTTTTCTCGCGTCATGTGGCGACGCGGGGGGAGCGCCAGGAAACTACGGCATAGAGAAGACGACCGAAGAGAGCGTGGCGGACACAGAGGCGTTTGAGGAAAAACAGGAAGCGCCAGAATCCGCCGGCGCATCCGAGGAGAAAGAGGCGGGAGCAAAAGCCGCCGGCGCAGCGGAGACGGAAGGGGCATTAGGCTTAGAACAGTTTGTGATACTGGACAATGAAATGGACGAGGAACGCCTGACCTTAAGGCAGATAGCTTCCGGAAAACAATATCAATATCATTACACGCTTGGCACACGGTTTTTGGATAAATACGGCAATCGTGCAACGGTATCAAATTTTGTGCCGGGAAGAGTCATAGCTGTCAGGGAGCAGGATTACCAGGGGAATGTGCTGGAAGTGCAGATGTCGGATAAAGTCTGGGAATATTCCGACGTGACCCGCTATTCGGTGGATGAAGAGCGGGGGATGTTAAAAATAGGAGAGGATCGTTATTCCTATGATGAGGAGTTGTTCGTTTATGCAGATGGGGAAGCGAAAACATTGTCCGATCTGACAGAGATGGACACCATCCGCCTGGTGGGAGTGGGGAAGCGGCTGCTTTCCATTGCAGTCACCACAGGCCATGGGGAACTGGCGTTAAAGAATACGGAGCTGTTCGAGGGCAGCTTCATCCAGGTGGGCAGCAAGATATTTGCGGAAATTACGCCGGACATGACCATAGAGGTTCCGGAGGGAACCCATACGGTGACAGTGGCAAACAACGGATACGGGGGCAGCGCGGACGTTACCATAGAGAATGGCGGGAAAACGGAACTGGATTTAGAGGAATTAAAGGGGGAAGGGCCTAAATTAGGGAACATCCTCTTTGCCGTGGATGTCGAGGGAGCTAGTTTGCAGATTGACGGGGAAGAGATGGACTATAGCGAGCCGATTCCGCTGCAATACGGCGTGCACACACTGGCGGTATCCGCCGAGGAATACGATACGTTCCGTAAAAAACTGTTTGTCAATTCAGAGGAAGCCACCATCGTTATTGAACTTACGGGTGGCAAAGGGACAGAGGAGGCAGACGGTGATTCTTCCGAAACGTCGGAAACGGAAGAAACAGGCGCGGCGTCCGAGGGGGAAAATCGGGCGGAAAGCCCGGAACCAGGCTCTCTGGCAGGTTCCCTTGCGGGAAGCCAGGCTTCTTCCGGAGCAGCTTCCGGGGCAGGTGCGGGAACGGGAGGAACCGCTACGGAGACGGACAGCGCCCTCACGGGCAACTCCTCCTTAGTGGCGGGAGAGGATACGGGCGGGAGCAGTCCGGATTATCTTTCTACCCTGTCCGAATTATTGTCGATTTTAACGGGAGAAAATCAAGAATAAGCAAAGAAAATACTTGAAAAAAAAGGAAAGCCCATATAATATAAACTTATATATCATATAGGAGGAATAGAGTTATGGGCTACAAAGAAAACTATGAATCATGGCTGTCAAATCCGTATTTTGACGAGGCCACCAGAAAAGAGCTGCAGAGCATTGCGGGGGATGAAAAAGAAATTGAAGAACGTTTCTACATGGATCTCGAATTTGGTACGGCTGGCTTAAGGGGGATTATCGGAGCCGGAACAAACCGCATGAATATTTATACCGTCCGCAAGGCTACTCAGGGACTGGCAAACTATATCTGCAATGTAAACGGACAGCAGAAAGGAGTGGCGATTGCCTACGATTCCAGAAGAATGTCTCCGGAATTTGCGGATGAGGCAGCGCTTTGCCTGGCGGCAAACGGCATCAAAGCCTATGTATTTGAGAGTTTAAGGCCGACTCCGGAGCTTTCCTACGCAGTGCGCAAATTAGGCTGCATTGCCGGCATTAACATCACGGCAAGCCATAACCCTCCAGAGTATAACGGTTATAAAGTTTATTGGGAGGATGGCGCGCAGATTACGCCGCCTCACGATACGGGCATCATGGATGAAGTGAAGAAAGTGACGGATTATGCTTCCGTAAAGACCATGCCGTTAGAGGAAGCGAAGGCGGCTGGATTATATCAGGTCATCGGGGCGGATATCGATGACGCTTATATCGCAGAGCTGAAAAAATTAGTGCTGCATCAGGACTGCATTGACAAAGTGGGCGCGGAAATGAAGATTGTATACAGCCCGCTGCATGGAACGGGAAACATTCCGGTGCGCCGCGTGTTAAAAGAACTTGGCTTCCAGAACGTCTATGTAGTGCCGGAGCAGGAGCTTCCGGATGGAGAGTTCCCAACAGTCAGCTACCCGAACCCGGAAGCTGCGGAAGCCTTTGAATTAGGACTTGCATTAGGAAAAAAAGTGGATGCGGACTTAATCCTTGCCACAGACCCGGATGCAGACCGCCTTGGCGTCTATGTCAAAGATTCTAAGACGGGAGAGTATCACAGCCTCACCGGAAATATGTCCGGCTGCCTCATTGGCGACTATGTGATCGGACAGAGAAAAGAGCTTTTCGGCTTGCCGGAGGACGGAGCCTTTATCCGTTCCATCGTTTCCACCAACATGGCAGACGCCATTGCAGAGTGCTATGGCATTGAGTTAGTGGAAGTTCTCACCGGATTTAAGTTTATCGGACAAAAGATTCTGGAATTTGAGAAGACTGGAAAGGGAACCTACCTCTTTGGTATGGAGGAAAGCTACGGATGCCTTACCGGAACCTATGCCAGAGATAAAGACGCGGTGGTAGCGTCCATGACCTTATGCGAAGCGGCTGCTTACTATAAGACCAAAAACATGACACTCTGGGATGCAATGCTGGCAATGTATGAAAAATACGGCTATTACAGAGATGATGTGACTTCCATCACCTTAAAGGGAATCGAGGGACTGGCAAAGATCCAGGAGATTATGAATACCTTAAGGGAGAACGCTCCGTCCAAGATCGGGGACTATACCGTGACGGCTGTGCGCGACTATAAGGCGGACACCATCACCGACACTGCGACAGGCAATGTGAAGCCTACCGGCCTTCCATCCTCCAATGTGCTTTATTATGAGATGAATGACGGCGCGTGGGTTTGTGTCAGACCGTCCGGCACAGAGCCAAAGGTAAAATTCTATCTTGGCGTAAAAGGAACTTCCTTAGAGGATGCGGAGAAGAAGTCCAAAGACTTATCTGCAGCAGTCCATGAAATGATTGATAAGATGTTATAAAAAATGTAACAGTCCAGCCCACGCCATTCGCAATCCCGCACTACGTGCATCAAAGCTTACTATCGTAAGCGGATTGCTCA
>CANQUZ010000095.1 GCA_947627165.1 uncultured Roseburia sp. | reverse complement strand
ACATCAGGAGCGGCGGGCATTCCAGCCGGAAACGCAGCTATACGGAGCAGCTGTCCCGAATTGAGAATTTTGCAAGGCTGCGGGCGGAGATTTTGCCATACTGTGACTGCGACCAGGCGTATTACCGCCGGGAAAGTGAGAGAATCCGGCAGACAGAGAGGCGGCAAAGAGGGCGTATTTTGGGTTTTATAATCAGATGGACAACTGGGCCTGGAATGTGTCGTGGTTTTCTGACCCGGTATTCTTGGGACATTATCCCGAGGAGGGACTGGAAAGATTTGCAGCGTATCTGCCGGACATTACGGAAAGCGATATGCGGCTGATTCACCAGCCACTTGATTTCATGGGGCAGAACATATACAACGGCTATTGTGTGCGCGCAGACGCAAATGGTGAGCCGGAGGCGATCAGGCGTGTTCCGGGGCATCCGAAGACGGCAATCGGTTGGCCGGTGACGCCGGAGGCGCTCTACTATGGGATCCGGTTTTTGACGGAACGCTATCCGCTGCCGCTTTATATTACGGAAAACGGCATGGCCTGCCATGATCTGGTGAGCAGCGACGGAAGAGTACACGACCCGAACCGGATTGCGTTTTTAGATGCTTATCTGGGCGCGATGCAGCGCGCGTGCGAGGAAGGATCCGAGGTTTTGGGTTATTTTTTGTGGACATTTCTGGACAATTTTGAATGGGTAAATGGGTATCAGGAGCGTTTTGGGATTGTCTATGTGGATTATACGACACAGCAGCGCATCGCAAAAGACTCCGCGTTCTGGTATCAGAAGGTGATGGAAACGAACGGCGCACTGCTTTCCTGCAACCAGCCCATGAAGCAGATTTTGTTTTTGAAGCCGGTCTGTACGCACAATATCTGGGGCGGTAGAAAGCTGCGCGAGGAGTTTGGCTGTAGCGAAGAGGGGGATGATCTGGGCGAGTGCTGGGGGATTTCTGCGCATCCGAATGGAGATGGTGTGGTGCGCAGCGGTGTGTTTGCCGGAAAAAAACTCTCCTGGGTCTGGGAAAAGCACCCGGAGGTGTTTGGAAATCTGGACTATGACCGGTTCCCGCTTCTGACGAAAGTGATCGATGCGAGGGAAGATCTGAGCATTCAGGTGCACCCGGACGATGCTTATGCCCAGAAATGGGAAAACGGTTCCTTTGGTAAGACGGAGTGCTGGTATATCCTAGACTGCCCAAAAGACGCGACGCTTATCTTAGGACACAATGCTGCGACGAAAGAGGAGCTTGCCTCGATGATCCATGAGGGGAGATGGAGGGAGCTGCTTCGCGAGATCCCGGTGAAAAAGGGTGATTTTATCCAGATCGATCCGGGAACGGTTCATGCGATTAAGGGTGGCATCCTGCTTTTAGAGACGCAGCAGAACAGCGATATTACTTACCGCGTTTATGATTATAACAGATTGTCAAATGGTGTGCCCCGCGAGCTTCATGTGGAAAAGAGCCTTGATGTGATCACGGTGCCGGCAAAACCGGTGCAGGAAAGCGTGAAAACGTCTGATGCCGGAGAAAAGAATGAACTTTGTATGCTGTATGACTGTCCGTATTATCAGATATTCCGGATCCAGGTGCAGGGGCGGGCATACTTTGAGCAGAAGTATCCGTTTTTGTCGATGTCGGTGATTGAAGGGGACGGGATTATAAATGGGTATCCGGTGAAAAAGGGGATGCACTTTCTCCTTCCGTGCGGGTTTGGAAGAGCAGAGCTTTCCGGCGAAATGATTTTGATTGCGTCCACGGTGCGGAGATAAGTCTGTGTAGAAGGAACACTACACAATGAAACAGAGGGAGGAAGAATGTAAATCTGGCCAAGGAAAAGAGAAGGCAGGAGAATTTTTACAAGGAATCCAGAGCAGGGTGTTGTGGGGGATATAGCTGCATTAACAGAAACAAGAATGAGCTGTCAGGAGCAACTAAGAAGTTGCCCGCTGCTATTGATGCGGCTGCCATCTCCCCCACCTAACAAGAGTGCAGAGAGTGAATATCACTTTCTGCACTCTTTTAAATATTCCAAAATATGCAATACATACTTCTTCTGCAGTTCCTTAGAGGATATAAATTCCTCCGATAATTCAAAATAGCTTTTTTTGTCTTTATAGACGGCATAGAAAGCCGGCTTTCCCAAAGGCTTGTATTGCGGAAGAAAGATAGCGGTCTTTTTCGTGTAGCAGGTGGAGGCTGTGGCTTTCTTTTTGTTTTCCTTGTCTATGGCGTTGGCCAAAGTCTTTGGAACAGCCCGATCTTCCGCCGGGAGATAGAAATAATTATGGTAATCGGGGAAAAAATATTTTAATTCTCCGGTGAAAAGCCGCACAACGAGCGTTGTTTCCTCGCCGCTGGCCGACAGATAGAAATCTTCGTGGCGGCAGGAGACCGGGACGGGAACGGCGATGTCGTTTTTCAGAGTCACGATCAGCTCCCGTTCCAGGGAGGACTGGTGGGACGGAAACTGGTTGGCGCGGAGGGAAACCACCGTAAAGCGACCCTCAAAAAGGTTGGCGTAGGAGAGGATGGGAAGGAGGTTTGGCATACCAATCACATCCTCATAATTGTGCTGTTTCAACAGGTGAAGGGCCTCTTTTTGGGGCAATTTGACGTAGGAGCGGTAAACTTCAATCAATTCTCCGCCGTTATAGCGGTCCTCCCTGCCAATTCCTAAAAATTGCTCTATCGATTTCTGCTTTAAATTGGGGAGCTGCAGCAAAAATCTAAGTTTTGAGACTTCTCTGTAGAGGTCGATATAATGATAGGAAGAAAAAGGATCCGGCATCTGGCAGGATTCGCATTTGGACTTTAAGTAAGGAATGTCAAATCCAATCCCGTTATAGGTGATGATGGTATCATACCCTGTGAGAAGTTCCAAAAAAGCCGCAAGGACCTCCGGCTCTTCTGCCGGGGTTTCCGCAAAGAACTGATTTACGGCAAGGCAGCCTCCCGTTCGGGAAACGCAGCCAATCAGATAGAGGCTGGTGCGCGCCGGGGAGAAGCCGGTAGTTTCAATGTCAAAAAAGAGTGCGCGTTCTGTGAATATTTCGCTGATGCCGGGTTGGGAAAAATCAAAAGGGATTGTTTCCTGCCAGTGCTGCATAGGGAGTTCCTCCTAATAGATCGGTATAAAATTTCAGCGCCCTGCGCCGGGGATTTTGGCTGTGGGAAGGTTTCTGCACAAAGGTGCGGGCGGTACGCTTTGCACTGATTATACTATGGATTCCTGCAAAAATCATCAGCAGAAAACGGGAAAAAATACCAATTTTATCAAAATAAAAACAATTTTTGAGAGTTTTTACAAATAGTACTAAAAAAAATACAATGTCATTGTTCAATTTGAATATAAATATGATATAATTGAAAAGACGTATGTTCTATGAATGGAACCATGGAATACAATACAAATAAGAGAAAGTGGGGCACGAAAAAATGGGTTTTAAAACATTTAAAGGCGGCGTCCATCCTTACGAAGGTAAGGAACTAGCAAAAGACCAGCCAATCGTAGAAGTTTTACCCAAGGGCAATCTGGTATATCCGTTATCACAGCATATCGGAGCGCCGGCGAGTCCTGTAGTAGCTGTGGGCGACAGAGTGTTGAAGGGCCAGAAAATCGCAGAAGCGGGCGGTTTTGTGTCAGCTCCGATACATTCCTCGGTATCAGGTACGGTAAAGGCTATCGAGCCGCGCCGCGTTGCAGTGGGCGATATGGTAACTTCCATTGTCATTGAGAGCGACGGCGCATTCGAGGAAGTATCCTATGCTTCCTGCGAGGATACGGCATCGCTTACGAAAGAAGAAATCATTGGTAAAGTGAAAGAGGCCGGAGTCGTGGGCATGGGAGGCGCAGGTTTCCCAACGCACGTGAAGCTGTCTCCGAAAGAGCCGGAGAACATTGAGTATGTGATTGCAAACTGTGCGGAATGCGAGCCGTATCTGACGGCAGACTATCGCAGGATGCTGGAGAATCCGGAGGAGCTCATTGCCGGCATGAAGATTATCCTTCAGCTTTTTGGGAAAGCGAAAGGCGTTTTCGGCATAGAAAATAACAAGCCGGATTGCATTGAGAAACTGCAGGAGATGGTCAAAGACGATCCCCGCCTGATGGTTTGTCCGCTGGAGACAAAGTACCCGCAGGGAGGAGAGCGCCAGCTGATTTACGCCGTGACGGGAAGGTCCATCAATTCCAAGATGCTTCCGGCCGACGTCGGCTGCATTGTGGACAATGTGGAGACGATTATCGCTGTTTACAATGCGGTCAAGCTCGGAAAACCGGTGATGCAGAGGGTTTCCACCATCACGGGGGACGCGGTGGAGAAGCCGGGGAATTTCCTCTACAGCGTAGGGACCAGCTATGCGGAGTTAGTCGAGGCGGCAGGCGGTTTTAAGTCCCAGCCCCAAAAGATAATTTCCGGAGGGCCTATGATGGGATTTTCCATGTTTGGCCTGGATGTCCCGACGACGAAGACGGCGTCTTCGCTTTTGTGCCTCACCGAGGACGAGGTGGCGGCTATGGAGCCTACTGCGTGCATTAATTGCGGACGGTGCGTGGAGATTTGCCCGGAGCAGTTAGTTCCCTCCAAACTTGCAAAGTTTTCCGACCATGGGATTTCTGAAACTTTTGAAAAATGGTACGGTTTGGAATGCATCGAGTGCGGAAGCTGCAGTTATATCTGTCCTGCAAAGAGGCAGCTTGCCCAGTCGATTAAGACGATGAAAAAACAGATACTTGCTGCAAAGCGTAAAAAATAAAAATACAAAAAGTCAAAAACCAGAAGAGAGAGGTGGATTCCTGTGAGTGATTTATATCATGTTTCGTCATCACCACACGTGCGTTCCAAAGATACCACAGGCAGGATTATGTTCTATGTCGTGCTTGCATTGCTGCCGACGAGTTTGTATGGTATCTACAACTTTGGATACAGGGCACTGATTTTAATGTTAGTAACAATCGCAAGCTGCGTGGCTTCCGAATGGGCGTATAACAAAATCGTACATAAGAAAGACACCATTGCCGATTTCAGCGCAGTGGTCACCGGCTTGCTGTTGGCGTTAAACCTGCCGCCGACGCTGCCCTGGTGGGAAGCGGTCCTTGGCGGCGTGTTTGCGATTGTAGTTGTGAAATGTCTGTTTGGGGGACTTGGACAAAATTTCATGAACCCGGCATTAGGGGCGAGATGCTTTCTGCTGATTGCCTTTGCGGCGGATATGACAAAATACACAGACAATATGTCGCAGTATCTTGTGGACGGCTACACCAGCGCGACGCCGCTTGCCGTTTTGAGAAATGGCGGAGCGGTCAATACCATGGATATGCTGATTGGGCGTATCGGGGGCACCATCGGGGAGACTTCCGCGATTGCGATTTTAATCGGAGCGATTTTCCTGATCCTGATGGGGGTTATCGACATCCGAATCCCGGCATCCTACATCATTACCTTTTCTGTCTTTATGCTCCTGTTCGGCGGACATGGATTTGATGGAAATTACCTGACGGCGCAGCTTTGCGGCGGCGGTTTGATGCTTGGGGCATTCTTCATGGCAACCGATTATGTGACGTCGCCGATTACCCCGGTGGGACAGATTGTTTTTGGTATCTGCTGCGGTATTCTGACAGGGCTGTTCCGCTGCTTTGGCGCAAATGCAGAGGGTGTGTCCTTTGCAATCATTTTAAGCAACCTGCTTGTGCCGATGATTGAGAAGGTTACAGTTCCTGTCGCATTCGGCGTGGCTCGGGAGAAAAAGGCTAAGGAAGGGGGCAGATAATATGAATAAGAAGATTGTGCATGACGCTTTGATTTTATTTGCTTTCACAGTAGTGCTTGGCCTTATGTTAGGACTTGTGTATGGCATTACGAAAGAGCCGATTGCCAAAGTCAATTATGAAAAAACGCAGGCGGCTTATCGGCAGGTATTTTCAGATGCCGATTCCTTTGAAGCATACGAAGGGTTCGACGCGGAGGCTGCAAAGGCTTTGATGTCCGAGCAGGGGTATGCCGATGAGATTGAAGATGTCCAGGCTGCAAAGGATGCGGGCGGCAACGTTTTGGGTTATGTGATTACGGTGACTGCAAAAGACGCCAGCCAGGCTTCCATCACCTTTTCCGTCGGCATCAAAAACGACGGCACTGTGAACGGTTATTCCATTACTTCGATTGCGGAGACGCCGGGACTTGGCATGAAGGCTGCAGAGGAGGCTTTCTACAGCCAGTTTGAAAATAAAAATGTAGATGCTTTTACGGTTGTGAAATCGGCGCCTGCGGCGGACAATGAGATTGAGTCCATTTCCGGGTCTACCATTACATCCGCAGCTATGGCAAACGGTGTGAACGCCTGCCTGGCATACTTTCGAACTGTGTTAGGAGGTACAAATTCATGAATCAAAATGTAGAACGTTTATATAACGGAATTATCAAAGAAAATCCTACGTTTGTTTTAATGTTGGGAATGTGTCCGACCCTTGCCGTTACCTCTTCCGCAATCAACGGACTTGGCATGGGGCTTTCCACAACGGTGGTGCTAGTCTTTTCCAACCTGTTGATATCCGCATTCCGCAAAGTCATTCCAAATGGTGTGCGTATGCCGGCGTTTATCGTCATTGTGGCGTCCTTGGTGACGGTCGTTCAGTTTATCATGCAGGCGTATACGCCGGCCCTGTCCGCTTCTCTGGGCGTGTATATTCCGCTTATCGTTGTAAACTGTATTATTTTAGGCCGTGCGGAGAGCTACGCTTCTAAAAATACCATTGTCCCGTCCATCTTTGACGGCATCGGCATGGGATTAGGGTTTACCCTTGGGCTTACCTGCATTGGCCTTGTCCGTGAAATCCTCGGCGCAGGGCAGATGTTTGGAATCCAGGTGCTTTCTTTAAGCTGGTTTACTCCGATTACCATTTTTGTCATGGCTCCCGGCGCATTTTTAGTGCTTGCCTGCTTAGTGGCCGTTATGAATATCGTGAGGGAGAGAATGGAAGCAAAAGGAAAACCTCTGGCAAAACCGTCCGGATGCATGACGGGGGACTGTGCGGGCTGCGGCCATGCTGCTGTCTGCTGTGGAAAAACAACGGCGGAGGCATTGGAAGAGGCGAAAACAAAATAAGGGGGATAGGTACAGATGAAAGAATTACTTTTGATTGCAGTGGCGTCCGCCATTGTAAATAATGTTGTATTAAGTCAGTTCCTTGGTATCTGTCCGTTCTTAGGAGTATCTAAGAAAACAGAGACGGCAGCGGGAATGGGCGGTGCAGTTGTATTCGTTATTACGATTGCTTCTTTTGTAACATCGCTGATTTATAAATTCATACTTGCAAACGGGGCGTTGATGAGCAGGGGGATTGACCTCACCTATTTACAGACCATTGTGTTCATTCTGGTGATTGCGGCGCTTGTGCAGTTCGTAGAGATGTTTTTAAAGAAATCCATCCCTTCGCTCTATGAGAGCTTAGGCGTGTATCTGCCTTTGATTACCACAAACTGCGCGGTGCTCGGCGTGGCGCTGACGAATGTGACGAAAGAATATGGGATTTTAGAGAGCGTTGTCAACGGATTTGCAACTGCAATCGGATTTTTGATTGCCATTGTGATTATGGCGGGGCTGCGTGAAAAGATCGAGTATAACGACATTCCAAAGCCTTTCCAGGGGACGGCAATCGTTCTGATTACAGCGGCATTGATGTCGATTGCATTTATGGGATTTTCAGGCATGATTTAGGAGGAAAAAAAGATGATGGCTATTTTGTTTGCAGCCCTGGTAGTGGGCGGAGTAGGTATCCTGATTGGATTTTTCCTCGGCATTTCCGGAGAAAAATTCAAGGTAGAGGTTGATGAGAGAGAAACGGCGATTATGGACGTGCTGCCGGGAAATAACTGCGGCGGCTGCGGATATGCGGGC
>CANQUZ010000094.1 GCA_947627165.1 uncultured Roseburia sp. | reverse complement strand
AATATTTTTTTCGGATTCCTTTAAGCTCTGCAATACCGCCGCCGTTACGCCGCCGGAATTTGCAAATCTCTTCCCAAAGGTAGAGGCCTCCTGGTTGGTATTCTCACAGGGCTGCAAGGTCACATCTTTTGCTTTCATGATAGCGCGAATCTCGCTGTATGTTAAGACATAATCTGCATTTCCCTCAATCCGCTGATCCACTACTTCTGATTTTTTTGCCAGGCACGGTCCGATAAATACTGTCACGGCGTCCGGCTCTTTTGCCTTGATGAGGCGGGAAACGCCGCACATCGGGGAAACGGTTGTGGATACGCAGTCCGCCAACTCCGGATAATGGAAGCGCACCATATTGACGAAAGCCGGGCAGCAGGAGGTCACTTTCTTTTTGCCTTCCTCATAGGCCTCCGCCCATTCTTCCGCCTCGTAAGCGGACGTCATGTCTCCGCCAAGCCCTACGTCATAGAAGTCCGCAAATCCCACTTCCTTCATTGCCGTTCTCCAGCTTTCCATCGTAATATCCGCGCCGAACTGCCCCTCTGTGGCGGGAGCCGCCATGGCGTATACCTTTTTCCCGGATTTGAGCGCATGGATGACATCCACAATAAACGTCTTTGAACCAATCGCCCCGAAAGGACAGCTGTGGATACATTTTCCGCAGCGGATGCATTTCTCGTTGTCGATGACGGAAATTCCGTTCTCGTCGTATGTAATGGCGTTGACCGGGCAGCTGAATTTGCAGGGCCTCTTTAAATGCGCAATGGCGTTATAAGGGCAGGACTGCGCACATTTTCCGCACTCTTTACATTTGGAGGCGTCAATATGGGAACGGTGTCTTCCCGCTTCAATCGCGCCAAATTTGCAGGCGTTGATACACGCCTTCCCAATACAGTTCTGGCAGTTTTCTGTGACTGTATAACTGGAAATCGGGCAGTCTTCGCAGGCAGAACTGATGACCTGGATGATATTTCCATCGTCAACGGCCCCCGGCGCTTTCCCCTCTGCAAGCCTTACCCTCTGGCGGATAATCTCCCTCTCTTTATAAATACAGCAGCGAAATTGCGGGGTCGGTCCCGGAATCAGTGTCGTTGCAATGTGGTCCCTGTTGACGTCCAACTCGCCTGCAAATGCCAGTTTTGCCACTTCATAGAGCACATCATGTTTAATCTTAATTACATTTCCATCAGCATACATCGTATTTTCCCTCGCTTGCTTCACTTGTTAATTTTTTAACCATCTCTGTTATTATATATAATCCATAAAGATTTTCAAGTGTTTTATGTGTATTTATTGAGGAACATTATGGGAATCCGTTTTTTTCATATTTTTACGGTACTCGCTGGGAGACACCCCGCAGGAAGCCTTAAAAATTTTCATAAAGTGTTTCTCGTTGTCATACCCTGCCTGCCGGCTAATCTCAACAATCCGCAAATCAGTCTCTAACAGCAGTTCCTTTGCCTTGCTCATACGCAGCTCCTTCAGGTAGTTCACAAAGTTGCTGCCCGTATACTGTTTAAAGGCATAAGAAAACAGGGAATAATTCATGGAGATATGGTTAGACACCACCGCCATATTCAAATCTTTGCCGTAATTTTCTTCCATATATTCGAGCGCCTGCTGTATTTTCTGTTTATTCCGATTTCCATGGAACTGGCTGCCGACCGCTTCCTGTAAGGAAAAAAGGAAGGGCAGCAGCTCTTTCTCATACTCGCTGATACAATCTTTTTGAAAGAAATACCGGCGCTCCTGCAGCGCTTCCATATCCTCTAACGCATTCCGGTACGTCTTTTCAATCTCGCTGAAAAACTCACGGATACATTCCTCATACTGCTCCGGCGCAATCCTCCCCCGTTCCACCTCATAGAAAAACTGCTGCCAGGCACGCTCTAAGTCGTCTCTGCGGTCTGTGCCAATCAGCTGGACCCGCTGCATTTTTGCCGAATCGCTCAGCAATTTTGCCGCTTCCTGGATCAGGCTTTCCGGAATATGCTCTTCTTCCGCCTCCAGAAAAACCTGCTTTTGATTCCGGCAAAAAGCTTTTTTTCTCATTTTCACGCTCTCTAAGTAGGCTTCCCGCAAATCCGCGAATCCCGTATGGACTCCCCGTAAAGCCCTCCGAAAGCTCGTTTTCTAACAGCTCTTCCGCCCTTTCCTTTGACACGATAAAAATGTCATGTTCCCCTATGCCGGGCAGATAGATGCACCGGTCCCGGACGAAGTCCGTTCTTTCTTTTGCATTCTGGCAGCAGACGACATAATCGCCTTTATAAAACTCCTCTCCATATTGAAGCTCCAAGGTACGGACTTCCTCTTCCGTGTCGCCCTCAAGCAGCAGCAAGTGGCGTATCTGCTGATACCCTAAGCGCTTCATCGTTGTTTCTTTTTTCTGCTTCTGCTCTAATTCTTCATTCAGCTTTTTTAAGATCTCTGTGATCTTATCGCGTTCTACTGGTTTTAGGAGGTATTCCCTTACCCCGCAGCGCAGCATTTCCACCGCATAGGTAAAGTCGTCATAGCCGCTGATGGCGACGGTAAGGGGGATATGGTCTAATTCCTGCATCCGCTTCACTAATTCAATGCCATCCATCTTCGGCATACGGATATCGGTAAACATGACATCCACGTTCTGCTCTTTTAAGATATCTAACGCCATCTCTCCGTTATTGCACTCTATGACCGTCTCCACCGGAATACCGCTTCGTTGTATGATGGATTTAATCCCCTGCCGTATCATTTTTTCATCTTCCACAATTAAGACTGTTTTCATAACGATGTGTCCTCCCCGCAAACTAGCGGTATCCGCACTCTGATTTTCGTATAGCAGCCAAGCTTTGAGGCAATTTCAATGCCGTACCGTTCCCCAAAGGCAATCTGGATGCGGTCCTGCACGTTCTTTAAGCCGATACCGTTTCCGGAACCTCCCGAAGAATCAATCTCACCCTCAATCTTTGCCCGCAGGGTTTCCACTTCCTCCTCCGTCATGCCCCTTCCCGCATCGGTAATCTCTATCACGCAGTCTTCCCCCTCCAACAAGCCTTTGATATAGATGTTGGTGTCCTCCGCTAATTGTTCGATCCCATGGCAGATGGCATTTTCCACAATGGGCTGTAAGGACATTTTGGGTATCTCCTGTTTTAAGATAATGTCCGGTATATTCAGGGAGAGGTAAATTTCATAGTCAAACCGCAGGTTAATCAGCGCCATATAGTTTTTAATATATTCCAGTTCCTGTTCCACAAGTACATTTCCTGAAACCCATTTCATGCTATAACGAAGGAGTTTTCCTAACGCCGTCACTGCATCCGATATGGCGTATTCCCCATCAATCTCCGCCATCATTTTAATGGACTCTAAGACGTTATAGATAAAATGCGCGTTAATCTGATTCTGCAATGCCCGAATCTCTGAATTTTTCGCTAACCTCTCACGGTTTAAGTTATCTTCCATCAATTGTTTGATCCGCTCTAGCATCTTATTAATCTGGGTTCCGAGTTCCCCCATTTCATCTTTTCCGCAATGTTCTATCACTACGTCAAGATCCCCTTTCTGTACCTTCCGGATAGAGCTTACGATCTCATAAAACTGTTTTAAGAGATGCTGCACAATGTGGTTGATGATAAAAATCAGCAAAATAATACATACGCTTGAGGCTATCATAAATTGATTCCGTATCCGGTGGACTTCCAGGATATTCTCTGTGATATCTTTCACATATACCAGCGTCCCGCCCAGTTCCCGAATCTTTAAATAAGTCACGATTAAATTTTTCCCCGACGTCGGAAAATAGAAACAATGGATTCCCTCTTTGCTGTCAAATGTCTCTAAGAGCTGTGCCAAAAGCTGCTGTTTGTCTGCTCCCGCCCGCTCATCAAAATAACTCTCCCCGGTTTCCGTAACAAAACAGCTCCATTCATTTTCGATTCCCTCGTAGATGCTCGGGAACATATTTTCCATGGTCATTACCGCCTCAATCGTCCCAATCCTGCCGTTTTCGCTGTCTGTCATGGGCGTCACCAGGCACAGAATCTTATGTTTCTGATTCATGGTGTAGGAGGAAAAGAGGTTGTCCGTGAAATTAAAGTGCCATCCGAAATAGTCCTCCTCTTCCGACCATGCCTGCCTCTTCATCCGGGATGCCTGATAGAGAATCGGCATCATCTCCTGCACATTGTCATCCACCCCATAGGCGCGGACCCCGTAAAGGAGTGGATTGTTATTGACAAGGCGCTCTAAGGAGGAAATCGTCCCCTTTTTTAACTCCAGCCATTCTTCCGTGGTAAGGGTCTCCCCCTCTTTGACCCGGTTTAACACGGAGACCAGCGACTCATCCCGCAAAAAAAATTGCGTTGACATATTGATGGAATTGATATTCGTCTCAATCGAATCCTGATACCGCTCCATCGTATATTTCATGTAGTTCTGATTCTCATCAACCACGTTTTTCTCCATCAGATAAAACAGGATTACTGCCGATATTCCAATGGGAATCAGCATAAAAAAAACGATCACAAAGGTAAATTTCCTGTTTAATTTCTGATCACGGAATTTCTCTCTCAACTTCATAGGCCTAATTTTTCCTTTGCCTGCTTCAAATATTCTGTTTTTTTCTTACATACTTCCTCATACCCAAGGGAACGGCGCTTTTCAATGAAAGTTTCCAACAACGTGTCAAAGGCTTCCTCCGAGGAGGCAAGCAACAGCCCCGGCAGTGTCTCGCCCCATAATTTTCTGATTTTTTCATCCATCGCCGCTTCCTTAGAATCCACCGGCAGTACAATGTCTGTATATCCGCTGTATATCACATATTGTTTGGTCCACTCTTCTAGCTGCGCTATCGCCGGAGACGGCTTCTGCTTCCATTTCATCTGCATCACGATATCCTGAAGCATCCAGTAAGAATCGTCCGCCCCGTAAAGTTTGTCGTAGGTATCCCTGTCCGTATCTAAAACCTTTCTGACCTCCTCTTTTAAGACGGGTGTTCCATCTTCCATGTCATAAGTCTCCCCCTCCACGCCAAGATACGTAATCATCTGTCCATGCTCGCTCATCAGATAATCCAAAAGCGCGATTGCCCGCTCCGGATTTTTACAGTTTCGGGAAATCATAGTGACGGTCCATCCGCCCACTCCGGTCGTCGGCAGCGTAGGGTCGCTCCCCCTGGAATTTCTCGGCCCTTCCACCGCTAAATACATACTTTCAGGGTGATTGGCATAGAGCGTTTTCTGCTGATCCACCATGTCCGTATACTGGTAAAACATACAAAAATATCTTCCCTGGGCCAGCTTTTCCTCCATCTGGGTCCTGGTATCCACAAAAATGTCATTGGCAAGATACCCCTCTTCCCCTAATTTCCGGAATACTTTCAGCCAGCGGATATATTCTTCATCCGTGTACCTGTCATAAAATTCCCCATCCTTTTCCCAGGGAACTGCCAGAAAGTTCATCAGGTACTGGTCAAAGGACACATTCCCGACAGTGTCAAATACATGGGCGCCGATGGGAATCAGAGGGCCGCCCTCCACTTCCGGAAACTGTTCCGCCGCCGCTTTCACTGCCGCCGAAAACCCCTCCGGGGTAGTCATGTCAGGGCTTCCGATTGCCTCATAAATATCTTTGCGTACCAGGAAGGTTTCATTGGAGGTCAGATCCGGATTTTCCTCTACATCCTCAGGAGTCACCGGGGAATTGGGATAGGCGTAAATATTGCCGTCTTCCTGGGTATACCAGTTGACCGCAACCGGGTCGGAGACTTCCCAGAAATAAGGATCGTAGGCGTCCGCCAGCTCATTTAAGGGATAGACCAGCCCCTCTTTTATAATCCCGCTCACCTGGGGTTCCCACCAGCCGATCGTGATGATATCCGGCAGGGTACCGGAAGCGATTAAGGCGTTTAATTTTTCCGGCTCATTGCCGATGGGCGTGATGAACTGAATGTCCACCCCCGTCTCCTCCGTAATCGTTTTGGACACCAGATTTTCACCCCAGGGCGTAGCAAACCAGGAGTAGTTGACGTACCAGTCCAGGGTGACGGGTTCTTCCGCATAACGCTGCCATCCGGGCATCCCCTCCCGGTCAGCCTCCTCATGTTCGGAAACCCTCTCCGTCTCCCCCGCTCCCCGTTTTCCATCCGAGCTGCAGGCCGCAAGCGCGAGAACCATCGCTGCGGTTGCCATGTATCTTCCATATTTTTTCCATTTCATATCAGACTCCATTCTAAGAATCTATGGGCCACGCAGCCATGATTCGGCATATTTATGCCGCATAGATTCTCTTCCTATCCTTCTGCAACACTGCTAAAAGAGGGTGTCCCAAAAGTCATTTGAAATGACTTGAGGGATGCCCTCTTTTTTTAGAAAGGAGATTACTCTTTTACTGCTCCCGCAGAAATACTGCTGATGATATATTTTGAGAAGAACGCAAATACCAGCAGAATTGGGATAACAGAAATCGTGACCGCTAAATAAATCGCCCCCTGATTACTGCTGATATCCGTAGATGCGCGAAGGGTCGCCATCATAACCGGAAGGGTAAATTTTTCATTCTTATTCAAAACGATCATAGGCATCAGATAGTTATTCCAGCTTCCGATAAACGCCATAATCGCCATCGTTGCAATTCCCGGAGACATGACGGGGAGCACAATCCTGTGAAAAGAATACAGCTCGCTCGCCCCATCGATCCGCGCCGCCTCAATCAGCGAAGGAGGCAGTACGGACAGCACATACTGTCGCAGGAAAAATACCGTTCCCGGCGCAGCCACCGCCGGAACCACCAGCGGGATGTACGAATTTACCAGATGCAGCTTGGTACACAGGTTGTAAAAACCGATTAACCCTAACTGTCCCGGTATCATCATAAACAACAATATCATTCCGAAAATCACGCCGCTTCCCTTAAACTTGTACATGGCAAGCCCGTAAGCGGTCATGGCGGAAAAATAAGCCGTCAAAAGCGTGGCGGGAAGCGCCACAATCAGACTGTTAAGCATTCCTTTAAAGAGGTTAAAGTATTCAAATACCTTGCTCCAGTTTTCCGCCAGATGCGTGCTGGGAATCAGCGTAAAGGAGGTTACAATTTCCGATCCGCTCCGGGTGGAATTAACTATCATCAAGAGAAACGGAAGAAGGCAGGTCAATCCCAATCCTATCAAAAAAAGGTACAAAATGCCCTTTTTGATTTTATAGCCCATTGTATTCATGCTTTCTAGTCCTCCTTTCTGTTAAAGACTTTCAACTGAAGCACAGAAACAGACAAAATAATCAGGAATATGATATATGCAATCGAAGAGGCATAACCTGTCTGCGTCGTCCCTGTCTCAAATCCAAATTTGTAAAGATACATGACTACCGTCTGCACCGAGTTATACGCCGCGCTTGATTTTTCCGACATTAAATAAGGAAGATCGAACATCTGCAAGCCGCCAATCAAAGAGGTAATCGCAACATACAGCAAAATCGGACGAAGCAGAGGCAATGTGATTTTTCCGAATATCGTCCATCTGCCGGCGCCGTCAATGGCTGCCGCCTCGAAATAATCTTTGGAAATGCCCTGCACTCCCGCCATCAGCATAATAAAGGAGTTTCCAAACCATACCCAGGTCTGTATGACGGCAATGGTTGCGCCTGCAGTACCTGCAGCACCCAGCCAGTTCACCGGCATATAGTCTTTTCCAAACAGATGGTAAATGCCGTAAATAATCTGGTTAAATGTACCGTAGCGCCAGTCCAGCAGCGTTTTGAATAAAAATGCCACGGAAGTCGCCGCAATCAGATTGGGAAGATAGTAAATGACGCGGAAGATACCGAGCCCTTTCATTTTATATTTCACATCGCTAAAAATCATCATGAGCAGAAACGCCAGCCCGAGCTGAAGGACGATATTGATGCCCCAGATGCGGACGGTATTCCATAAGGCTTTCCAGAAGAACTTATCCGTCAAAACTCTGG
>CANQUZ010000093.1 GCA_947627165.1 uncultured Roseburia sp. | reverse complement strand
TACAATGTTCCGATTCAGGACCCCTGAATCGGAACATTGTAGTGTTTATGGTTCCGGTCAATTTTAGGCTCTCTCCGGACTACCTTTTCATAGAAATTATCCACAAACTTGATCTGTTTCAAAAAATACTTTATTGAAGATATCATCCCGCCTTTGATTTTGTGCTCCAGACTTTTTTGTATAAACTCCGCTCTCTTTATCGTCATATTTTGGAGACTCTTCGGACTTTGGTGGTCATTTGTCCGCACGGCAAAAATATCCGGTCCCAATACATCGAAAGATTCCTGCTCGTCAATAGATTTGATCCTCCCTATAAAATCCTTCTGACGAATTAAGACGTCATTATTCATTACAACATAATAATCCGGGTGAAACACCTCTCTGGCATACGCGCATCCAACATTATTGCCCCTCGCGAATCCCAAGTTCTCTTCATTCAGTATTACCACAATATCATCGCTATCCGAATAATATAACTCCAGTTTTTTGCCGGATCCATTTTTAGAAGCGTTGTCAACGATGATTATTTTTTTCTCACCATTTAATTGCAACAAACAATCCACACATTCAATCGTTTGTTCCATCACCATATAATGTAATACGATAAAGCATATCATAGTATATCCTCCTCATATCTCCTTATGTACCCGTCTCTCTTCAGACATGAGCCCTTTGGAAAAACACTTTCATCATTTACTTTGCATATCGAGAAACAAGCATTTTAACCATGTCTTTTTCACGATTACAAATGATATCAACGATATTTCTCTCACTCCAGAATTTCTCGTCAATGAGCCGAGCATAAAAACCTATCCTCGTCAGCAAGAACAGTATAAGTTTTACTTCCCTGCGTTTTGGAATCCCCTGCAAATCCAGAATTTCCTCAAACGCTCGACCTATTTCGGTGGAGGCATCCATTAAATCATCCAAGATTTTCCAATCTTGTTGTCCAATGCCTATTTTATACGTTGCAAAATAAAGGAGATCCTGAAAAAAAGGCATTATCCCTGCCAGCTCATAATCGATGACGTACATATCTCCTTCTTTGTCGAAGAACGTATTCTCCCAAGTGAAATCACCGTGCAGGATATAATAGTTTATCAAGAGTTTTTGTAGGTCCAAAGGAAAAATCGTATTATAGTCGGGGATAAAACTGATATAGGGCGCGATGATTTCTCCAATCATATGCTGCTCCACCGGCTGCGCAGCGCCGAAATACTCTTTATATTTCTCAATAATATATTTGAATCGTTCTTTATCGTCGATGAGCTTCTTGGATCTCATTATTATTCTTTCATATGTAAACTTTTCTTCAATGCTGATTACGGGGGTAAGAAAGATGTCCCAATATCCCGCATCCTTCAGCATCAAATATCCGTTTTTACTGTTTGAGTTATGCTTTTTTTCTACAACTCCACTATCCAAGTCGAAGAAATACGCGCTTCCATCTCTACTGAACAGAACACAATCGGCTTTAAAAGCATGGGCTTCGTCACCAGCGCACCGATACTTCCATTTTTTGCTAAGAAAATTCTGTATATATGCTCGTATAAACGTCTGCCATTGCGACTCACTTTTGTAATGTTTAAAATGCGCACGAAAAAAAGTCCGTCCTTCGCTGGAAACTCGAATCAACCATGCCTTGTCTGTAAAGTGAATCTCCCACACGCCATCTTTTAAATGATCCCCATATTCATCAATAACGGCTTCAGCCATTTCTTTCGTTTTGATTGCTTCTTTCCGCGCCCAGGATAATTTATCGATTACAGTCCCGAATTCCATCATTATACCTCTTTGTGATTTATGCTCCTGTGCAAGTATGAACCCTTTTCATATCGCATTTATCGCTTCTTCGTGAGGTAATTCAGCCCTTATGCGATTTTATAATGACATCATAATAAGTATTTGGGCACTCCATTTCTTCCAGCTTTTCATTTGTAAGCTTCCACGACAATTTATGAAACGGCGTCATCTGCTTGGCTGCTTCCCATATTCTATCATCATATTCTTCACCAAGCCTCAGGAGCAATATATGAGGAATTGAACTGCTCACAGGAACTACTTTCCGCCATTCATCCGGGTAAGCCTCAATGGCAAGCTCCATAAAATCATGGAACAAAAAGTAATCGATCGCCGTATCATGCGTTTTCCAGTATTCATAAAGCGAGTTCTTCACCAGCAGCAAGATTGGTTGGTTTGTACAGGCCGTAATAAACCAGTTTGATGTTCTTTGGGCATGGCCATCCAGTCCCGGTTTCATAATCTGATAGAGAAACAGATCCGAATCCAAGATGAATCCAGGGATATTCTTTCCGGTGCATAGCACCGTGGCATCGATCCATGTTCCTCCATAATGCTCCAGAAGCTCCAACCGCAGGAGATCGGACATATGCGTGCGGCCGATTACTCCATCATCAAATTTCTTTTGAATATAATCCGGGAATGTGACCCATTCCTTATAATTCTGTTCCGTGAGAAGGACGATCTCTCTGTCAACTAGGTTATCCAACAAAGACTGGTAGCACTTTTTCACGATTTCAGGGGCATACTCCATCCCCTGCAACCAGCATACCCATACTTTCTTGCTGTGCCGACGCGCAAGCTTTGCCCTCTCGGCATCCCCTTTTTTAAACTCATTGATAAACGGAGTATATTTTTTCCGCAGCCTTTTTACGATCTTATTGCTGACGGATTCCCTTACCAGCTCCAGAGATTTTTTTGAGGTCCCCTCAATGGCTGTTACGGCAAGAGCGTACAAAAGCACATGTGCCTGTGCATATTCCCTCAGTACCTTCCCACCGTTCACTTTCCTGAAAATCGCTTGAAACTCGCTCATTATTCTGCTCCCTTCACGTTATGGCGGTTCCGCAATTCCATGGGGGGCGGCATCATATAATCCGGATACCAGCATTTCAGGTATGTATCGTAATCATCAGGACCGATGACATAAATATCTTCAAATTTATATTTTGTACCTTTCCCATAAACTCTTTTGGGCACGATTCCCTCAAAGCGATCATCCGTCTGGAACGAAGCAACTTCATCCGCCTCATCATACGGAATTCGGCTGATCAGCTTATGGTATTTCTCCCCACATTTTGCGCCATCCAGAATTTTTTCGATTTTTGTGAGCTGCGCAAATTTAATCACCATCTTTTCGTACCATGGCCGCTTCTTTTGAAGATTCACTATCTCATCAAAATGGGCAAGCTGGCACATCGTACGGCGATACATATACTTTATAAAGAAAATCTTTCTTTCCAGCCCGGGTTTTGGCGCCCCATCTATCGCCAGCACATCGATCCATGCGCCGGTCTTCATGACTTTACTGGCATTATTCAGAGTGAAGACCTTGTTCTTATTCATGATCATTGAGGACAAAGTGATGTGCTCCGCGCCCAGCTTATAGGTGCTGTAATACAAGTCAGACGGCAATGCTTTGTCGGCGATCTGGCCAAACCGCTCATAATCGGGGCGTGGCATAGCTACGTCAACATCATCATCCCAAGGAATAAACCCCTGATGCCGGACCGCACCGATCATGCTTCCATAGCAAAGAAAATACCGAAGATTGTTTTCTTCGCAGATTTTTATAAATGCTTTTAATATTTCAAGTTCTGCTTCCTGTAATTTGCTCAACTTGTGTTCCGACATTACAATATTCTCCTCTTCAAAGATACGATAAACTTCCTTTGCTTATCAATGTCTTCTTTGTATAAACGGTAAGTATCAGTGATTGTTATTTATTTAAACCATTATTACTTCATAGATCTTACCTGAATTCTTTTTTGCAATCTGCTCCAGCAAAACGCGACGACAATTGCGTCGGCTACAGTTCCAACAGCAATCAGGCTATAATTTACTATTTCATTTCCAGTCAAATATACCAGATCCAGCTTTTCAAAAATTCTATATACAAACATGTGGCTGAGGTATATCTCCATACTTAAACCGCCGATAAAGCGGACGATTTTGTTTTGCAACAATGTTTTCGATATATCCCCCTGCTGAAATTCCAACTATTGTAAGCAAAGTAAAGAACAGAAGCAGGATAATCACTGATAGCAAATCGCTTGTCACAAGATAATAGACAACCAATACTGCAACGGTAGCAATTCCAATGACAGCTTTCCAAACTATATTCAGGTTTTTCAGCTTATCTCTATATAAATAAATCAACCCACCTGCAACAAAGAATATTGAGCTGTAAATGATATTTTTTCTTTCGTTCGCTCCTTCAAATCTCACAATACAAAGAAGATGCAGAATCAGGCATACGTCCATTACAAACCACCCGCGTTTCTTGTCTTTCATCAGAAAAACAAAAAGCGGGAAAATCATATAGAATACAAAAATTGTGCCCAAGAACCAGCCGACACCTACTACTTCAATCCCTTGATTCGGAATGGATCCGAATGCAAGCGTCAGATCGGCGAACCACTCGTAAAGAGCATTTAAGCTGTGCTCAAGAATTAGTTCAACAGTACAAAGCAGGGCAAAGAACGGCCAAATTCGCTGATAACGCCTGATGTAGAACTGCTCCAAACTGATTGTTCCATTTTAGAATCTCTCATAATACCCACACACAGCGAAAACGCCGACAGCAACATAAAAAGCAATGTGAAGTTTGTAAAGGATGGAATGAGCTTTTCAAACACGAATCCGGTTAGGCCGAAACCGCCGTTCGCAAGGACGTGCATCAGCACTATCCCAATGCAGGCGTAAGCCCTGATTCCGTCAAGGTTTTCATACCGTTCTTTTGACACTTTTCTAAGCCTTCCTTAATCTGATTGTAGCTTTCAGCTCTCTCGTTATCGGATAAAGCCAGGCATGAACCACATGAATAATCGCATAAGTAATACACCTCGGCAGAAATTGACTAATTTTAGTCATCAATTTCTTCTTTCTTGGAGTCTTATCCTCCCATAAAGGCTCATCTCTCCATGAAGTTAAACTTCTATATCTGAGAAATTCTTCACGGTACGGATGATGATCCTCTTTAAACCACGGCCTCGTTCCTGACATAAAGCAAGTTGTGAAATGTACTACAACAGGATCGGATATTCCTTTGTCGAATTCTTCTTTCGAGTATGCCCATACAGGATTTCTACACGCCTGCAAACCTTCATAACCAAGATCATAGCAGGCTGTCTGGGCATTATATGAGATAGGGAGCAGTTTAACTTTATTGATCGGTTGCAATACACCGTTCAATACCCCTTGGTCCATATAAGTAATGTCCCCGTGATATTTATTGATAAATTCTACAAATTTACTCTCAACATCATTTTTTCTCCATGCAGCTAAGTCTATAACCATCAACCCGTTGTTTGTATAAATAGAGTCTTCAGATATACCAATATCCCTGCGATACATCTTTCCGCGACAGTCATCAGCGCTCATGCACCAAGTTTCCTGCATATCCATCTCCCATAGTTCTTTAAGGGAATGACGAATAATCATATCGCAGTCAATATAAATCACCTTATTCATTTCTCTCGGAAGCACATGAAGCAAAAACAGCCTTGAAAATGTGCTTATATGCCAACGCCCGACATCAATCTTTGTGTGAACAATATCTTCAACATTTAAGTCTTCAATAAAATTTATGCAATGCCCGTATGACGAGACAAGTTCAATTAAATCCTGTTTGTGTTTATTGCCGATTCCTATATCTATTATGTAAAATGTGATCTCGTCAATATCTTTATTATTCTCAAGCAGAGAGGCTATGGACGTTGCAGCAAGTTCAGAATATAGGTCACTTGTAGAATAAACAACATTCATTGCCCAATCCCCTTGCTTTTAATCTTAACAGCATACTCTTTAAGGCTCATTAGCTTCAAATCTTTATAACTTATTATCAGATTTTCCCTACCGCCTATCCGTTCAAACGGCCAGTCGATTCCAATATCCGGATCATTATACATAATTCCCGAGTCTCCCTCGCCATAGAAAACCTCGGCGGCTTTATAGCTCATTACCGAATCCTCAAGAGCAAGATAACCTTGCCCGAAACCTGCCGGACAAAGTACAGAAATAGGTGTATCTCCACTCAGTTCAAAATGTCGCCACTGACCGAATGTCTCAGAATCTGGGCGTAAATCCACTACCACATAATAAACTCTCCCGCTTATACATCTCATAAGCTTTGGCTGTGGCTTTATCAGCTGAAAATGTATTGCTCGAATCACACCTCGCTTTGATTCGGTATAAAACGTTTCTTTTAATTCGTAGTCGATCTCGGCATTTTTAAAAACATCGATATTGTAATCCTTAATTAGCCCGCCGCGCTCATCCGTCGCATAAAATGGCTTGATTATATATACACCTTTTAAGCCCATTTCTTGAAATTCAAATTTCTGAACCATATATTTCACTCCTAATGTACTCGGCCGTCATTTTTACGCCCTCGGAAAACGACACTTGATTGGCATAGCCGGTATCCCTCTGAACTTTTTTCAAATCAAATTGATCGTATGAGATATCAATGCCCTTAAACGGAATATCACCTAATCCTATCTCGGCTTCCGGGTCTACGATGTCTCGCATTTCAAGTAAAAATTCTCTCAGCGGTCTCGGCTCACCGCTTCCTATGTAGTAGCGATTGAAAGCTTTTCCCTTCTCTGCAACTGCAATAATTGAATTTATAGCGTCAGTCAAATAAATAAAATCATACATCTGATACCCTGCTGTGAATGAGAAGTGTTCTTTATGTATTAACTTATTTATTGATGTATATATCATGCGAGCCGACTTCTCACCGACACCGTAGATGTTTGTAATGATTACGGGGATAAATTCGATGTCGTTCATTTTTGCAACTGTTTCGCCCATTAAGTGCGCCGCCAACTTTCCTGTTCCGTAAATATATCCGCCTGATGGCTCGATATCGTCGGATTGCAAGTATTCATAAGATTCCATTTCGTTAATGCTGGAAGCATATATTATCCTTTTGCACCCGATGTCCTTGCAAAGCTGAACATAGTCACAAGCCAACTTTACGTTGTTAAGCTGCAACGCATAATCCGCTCTCGCCGGTCCAGATGTTCCTACCCATGCCAAATGGAAGAAACAAAAATATTCAATCTTGGGAATAACCTTTTCAATCTCTACGGGGGCTTTATTGAGTACATTGACGCAAACTATACGAGGATTATTTTTCAGCTCGTCATCAAAGCGAATATCTAACGCGACTACATGATAGTCTTCTTCAAGCAGCGACTTTACAAGCGTTTTGCCAATAAATCCATTTGCGCCGGTTACGATCACATTCTTCATCTTAACTATCCACCTTTAAAAACTCTTTAATCTCGCTGTCCATACAAGCCCTTATATCACCGCCTGCCGACCATGCCTTACTCCACTCGACTACCTTTTCGATAGCCCTTTCAAGATCCCAACGAGGTCGCCATCCAAATGTATTTTTAAGCTTAGAGCAGTCAAGCTTCAGGAAATTTGCCTCATGCGGTCCACCATCGTATTGATTTATCCACTTGAGCCCATCACCCCAATGCTTTACAAACAAATCCACCAAAGCGCCCGTCTGGAAACAGTCTCGGTCGTCCGGGCCTACATTGTAGTAGCCTGCATATCGCTTGTCCTCATACTGCTTCGCTGCAATCATCAGATATGCATATATCGGTTCAAGAACATGCTGATAGGGGCGCGTCGAATAAGGATTGCGAACAATAATATCTTCATGATTTATTGCCGCTCGTATACAGTCCGGGATTATACGGTCATGAGCAAAATCTCCGCCACCGATTACATTACCGGCACGAGCCGTAGATACTGATATATCTCTGTCCGAGAAAAAACTGTTTATATAGCTATGAGTTACAAGCTCGGAACAGCTCTTGCTGTTAGAATACGGGTCGAAGCCATCAAGCGGCTCGTTTTCTCTGTAGCCCCACTTCCACTCTTTGTTTTCATAAACCTTATCCGTGGTTACATTAAGAAATGAG
>CANQUZ010000092.1 GCA_947627165.1 uncultured Roseburia sp. | reverse complement strand
GTCCGGAAGCTTCTGCCGGGGCTGCGGCTACTGTATGCCCTGTCCGGTTGGAATTGAGATTAACAACTGTGCAAGAATGTCCCTGTTGCTGCGCCGCTCGCCTTCCGAGCTGCAATTAACGCCGGAGGTGCAGAAGAAAATGAAAAAAATCGAGAACTGTCTGCACTGCGGCAAGTGCAAATCGAAGTGCCCTTATGGTCTGGACACGCCATCCCTGTTGGAGAAGAATTACGAGGATTACAGGCGGGTGTTATCGGGAGAGGTCAGCGTGAGATGAAAAAGAACATTGATACAGTGATATTTGATATGGATGGTACAGTGCTGGATACGCTGGAAGACTTGAAAGAAGCGTTGAATTTTGCATTAAGAACCTATGATATGCCGGAGCGGACTCTGGCGGAAGTGCGGGCCTTTGTGGGGAATGGGGCGCGCCGGCTGTTGGAGCTTTCTGTGCCGGAGGGCCGTTTGAACCCTCTATACGAACAGGTTTATGCAAAATTTCGAGAATATTACGACCTGCACTGTAATGATAACACAAAGGCGTATGAGGGAATCCTTCCCCTGCTGAAAAAACTGGAAAAAGAGGGGTATGCCCTGGCGATTGTTTCCAATAAATTGGATGCGGCAGTCAAAGAATTAAACGATATTTATTTCGAGGGGATTGTGAAGACGGCAATCGGAGAAGTAGAGGGGATTGCCCGGAAACCGGCGCCGGATATGGTGGAAAAAGCCTTGAAAGAGCTTGGAAAGACGAGGGAGACGGCAGTGTATGTAGGGGATTCCGAGGTGGATCTGATGACGGCGGAGAATGCCGGATTGCCTTGCATCTCCGTTCTCTGGGGATTTCGGGAAAAAACTTTTTTGGAGGAACACGGCGCGCAGTGGATTGCGGAAACGCCGCAGGATGTTATCCGTTTGGTGCAGCAGATGCGGCAGGCGTAAAAATTTCGGAATGGAGATGGCGATGAAAAAGAGAATCCTTATTGTTACCTGTATGATAATGATAGGCATGGCGGGATGCGGGAGAAATGAGGCGGAAAATTTTTCCACAGAGGAAAGCGGCATGGAGGAAGGGACGCTTGCTTTAGAGACGGAAGCAGGGCTTCAGGAATCAGAAAACGCATACGAGGTAGATGTGTTCCAATTCCGCAAGGATGAATTGTGCGATATCAGCTACCCACAGATTAGCGGTTGGAATCTGGAAGAAAAACAGCAGGAATGGAATGTCATTTTTGAAAATTATGTGGAAGAGGCGGTGGCGAACCTCGGAGAGAACGACAGCGCGGAAGTGGTTTTCACCGTGGAGGAGCAGACGGAGGAACTGTTGTCGCTGTCTGTCCGCAGCTATTATAATTATGAAGGGAGCGCACACCCAAGCGCGGGGATGACGTCTTTTAATATTAATATGCAGACAGGAGAAAAGGTGGTTTTCGCGGATATGGCGGATCCGAAAGAAACCGCAGAACTGCTTTTTAACGGTACAGGCGGATATACCGTCCTAGATGACTACAATACCATGAAGGATATTTTGGAATACAACTATATTTTGATGGAGCCCACGGAAGAAGCATTAGAAAACAGCCTCAAACACTTTGATCAGGATGTGGAAGATTATGGTGAAAATGAGACGATGGGGTATTCTTTCCGGAGAAATGGCAAGGTATGCCTGATTTTTTATGTGAGCCACGCCATGGGAGATTATGCGGTCGTTGAGTTGGAAGAATAGACAAGGCAGCCGCCGGATGTTGCCGGACCGACTGTTTTGCGCCTTACAAAAAATAAATCTGAAATCTTTTTCTGCACTTACATAAATTCCTTTCATTTACAAATACTATTTCCATAAATGGGAATGCGGTTTTCGACCGCCAACCATCCATAAAAGGATTCCGGAGATTGCCGGGATGGAAATACAGAAAGAAAATGGAGGAAACATATATTATGAAAGCAACAGGTATCGTTAGAAGAATAGATGACCTTGGCCGTATCGTTGTGCCAAAGGAAATAAGAAGAACATTAAGAATCAGAGAGGGCGATCCGCTGGAGATTTTTACTGACAGGGAAGGAAAAATTGTGCTGAAAAAATATTCCCCGATTGGAGAACTAAGCCAGTTTGCGGGGGAGTATGCGGAGAGCCTGTCTCAGACGACGGGGCATTTGGTGTTAGTGACGGACTGCGACCATGTAGTGGCGGCTTCCGGCACAGGAAAAAAAGAATTTGAGGGCAAGCCCATCAGCAAACAGTTAGAAGAGGCGATTGGGGAGCGGAAAAGTTATCAGGCGACAGCCGGAGAGGCAAATTTCATTAAAGTAACCTTAGACGATTCCGGGGAATTTGTGCAGCAGGCGGTAAGCACGATTATCTGTGAAGGAGACGCCATCGGGGCAGTCATCCTCTATGACAAAGAGGAAAAGAAAAAAATGGGAGAGACCGAAGGCAAACTTGCCAGCGCTGCGGCAGGATTTTTGGGAAAACAGATGGAACAGTAAAAAGAAGCTGTTGGCGGAAGCCGACAGCTTTTATGATGGGTATCTAAAAGAAAACAGTTTGGAATCGATGGTTTTCCTTGTGAAAAGACGGCATTATGTGTAAAATATAAGAAAGTATGTTCTGTACAGGCAGCGTAGGAAAAGGGGTAAAGAGTGAAAGCTTTTTCAAATCTTTCACTCGCAAGTTTGTGTCTGCACGGCATCCGCAAACTTGGTATATGCTGCAGGCAGCATAGGAAAGAGGGAAAGAGTGAAGTTTATACATATTGCAGATGTACATCTGGGCGTAAAACCGGACGCGGGAAAAGAATGGAGCGAAAAACGGCGGCAGGATATCTGGGAATCCTTTGCCGGAGTCATTCGGAAGGCAGGAGAAGAAAAGGCGGAGTTCCTATTGATATCCGGCGATTTGTTCCATGCGCAGCCTCTGAAAAAAGAATTGCGGGAGATAAACTATCTTTTTTCCACTATCCCGGAGACAAAGATTCTCCTCATGGCAGGAAACCACGACTATATCCGGCAGAAATCCTGTTATCTCTCCAACGAGTGGCCGAAGAATGTATTCTTTTTCCGTCGGGAGGAAATCAGCCGCTTTGATTTTGAGGAGGAAAATGTCAGCGTTTACGGAATGAGCTATTGGCGTCGGGAAATTCGGGAGAGGATTTACGACCAGGTGATTCCTGATAATAAAAATCGGATTAATATCCTGTTAGTGCATGGAGGGGATTCTGAGCATATTCCATTTTCCGCGGAACGGCTGCTGCAGAATGGATTTGACTATGTGGCGGCAGGACACATCCACAAGGGAGGGCAGTTAGCGCCGGAGAGGGCGGTCATGGCGGGGAGCCTGGAACCGACGGACTGCAACGATACCGGACCTCACGGCTATTGGATGGGAGTGTTGGAAAAAGGACGGGCTTCGGTACATTTCTTCCCTGTCAAAAAATGTGAATACTGCCATGAAAGTTATCTGATGAACACGCACACCGCAGAGCGGGAAATTTATGAATGGGCATACCGGCTGCTGAAAGAACGGCCCGCATACCAGTATTTTCGGCTGTTCTTAAAAGGAAGAAAAAATCCTGATATTGCCTATGATTTCAGCCGCTTAGAACAGCTTGATCGGGTGGTGGATGTGACGGAGCAGGCGGAAGCGGACTATGATTACGAGAAACTTTCCATAGAATATGCCGATTCGCTGTTGGGGGCATACATTCGTTCCCTGCAGGGAATGGGCGGCCAGGAGATCAGCCAAAAGGCGTTGGAATACGGAGTGAGTGCGTTATTGGGGTATACCATCCAATAACGGCAGGAATGTGGGGGACTATGAGGATAAGCGAGGCACGGATTTTTAGCTTTGGAAAACTGCAGAACAAAACCTTTCAATTTGCGCCGGGAATCAATGTGGTGTATGGGGAGAATGAAGCCGGAAAAACCACGCTCCATGATTTCCTTGGGGCAATGCTCTTTGGCATGGAGAAGGGGAGGGGCAGAGCTGCGGCGGGAGTTCCCTATCACCGCTATGCGCCGTGGCACGCGCCATCCTACTATAGCGGGGCCATCCGGTTTTTCGTAGAAGGCCGCCCTTTTTATCTGGAACGGAATTTTTACCACAAAGAAAAGCGGGAAATTTTAAAGAATGAGGCGGATGGGGAAGAACTATCGGTTGCCTGCGGCGATTTGCAGATGCTCTTGGGAGGAGTCAGCAAAGCCGCTTTTGAAAATACGCACAATATTCCACAGACGGGGGCCATTCCGGGAAAAGATTTGGCGAACCTTCTGGCGGAATACTTTTCCGACGCGGCGGAAAGCGGAGATTCCAGCATTCAGGTAGCAAGGGCGCAGAACTTGTTAGAAGCGAAGCGGAAAGCATTACATCAGAAGCTAAAGCAGGTAAAAGAAGAAAAAAATCAGGAAATACATCAGATGATGATTGAGAAAGAACTGTTGGAGCGGGATTGCCGCTCCCTGCAGTCAGACCTTGCGGAAGCGGAGCGGGAGTTGGCGGCATTAAAGCGTATGCGGGAAAAAGAAATGGAGGAGGAGCCGCCGGCGTTGCAGGAGAGGACTCAGGATGGCAGGGAGTCTTTTAAGGAACAGCAGAAACGCCCGCGAAGCACATTGGGGGCAGTGCTGTTTATCTGCGCATTGGCTTTTATCTTAAATGGGGTTGCCTATTACGGTTTCCGGTATTCGCCTCCTTTATTTTTGGGAATTGGGGCACTGGCCGCATTGCTGTCCGCAATGGCAGTTTTCGGGCTTAAGGAGCAGAAGAGAACAAGGAGAGAGAACAGAGAACGGGCAGAGGCAACAGAAAATGCAAGAGAGGCAGAGAGCCGAAAGACAGCGGTTTACTATGGCAGCGCCGCTATGGCACAGTCAGAGCGGATGTTGGGGCAGCTTCGGGATACGCTGTCTGAGAAAGAGACCAGGCGGTACAATCTCATAGAAAAAATAGAGGCGGCAAAGTTTCCGGAAGCAGAGGAACAAGTTTTGCAGACCAATCTGAAGGCGGTAGAGTTAGCTTCCGCAGAAATTGCAAGGTTATCAAAAGAGTTTTATGAAGAAGTTCAGGATGAGTTAAATGGCGCCGTATCCGGCTGGGTATTCCGCATGACGGGCGGCAGGTATGACCGAGTCAGTGTGACGGCAGAGGGGAAATTACAGATTCATACGGACGGCATGGAGTTGCCCCCGGAAGCTTTAAGCAGGGGGGCTTTAGAACAGATTTATGTGGCATTGCGCTTAGCGGCGGGAGAAATGATTACAAAAGAAGAGCCGCTTCCGGTGTTTTTGGATGAAACGTTTTCCATGTTTGACGACAGGCGCCTGGAACAGGCATTGGCGGCTCTGGCGCAAAAAAAGGAGCAGATATTTATCTTTACCTGTCAGCAGAGAGAGATAGAGATACTGGAAAAGCTTGGAATTACATATCATAAAATTATGTTAGGATAAGATGGGAGAGAACATTGGCAAAGGGAAGGAAAAAAAAGAATTATCGTTCTTTTCGGTTATTCGTAAAAATTCAAATCCTACTATTCGTCTTGACGGCGGCTGCTTTGGGCGGCGTTGCGCTGTCCGGCTATGCAAAGGAGATAAAAGGACTGCAGGCAGAAGCGGAACGGATGGTACGCTCCTCAAACGTCGATACATTTAAGGCAAGCCAGACCAGCATTGTATATGCAGCGGACGGTTCCACCATTTCCATGTTAAAGGGGAGCCATGACACCTACTATCTTGCCTTTGACAAAATACCGGATCAGGTGATAGAGGCGATTGTCAGCATTGAAGATAAGAAATTTTTTAAACATCGGGGAATCGATTATTGGGCCATCCTGCGTTCGATCAAAGTCATGTTTGAAGAGGGCGAGGCAACCCAAGGCGGAAGTACCATTACCATGCAGCTGGCGAGAAATATTTTTTTATCCCAGGAAAAAACCTGGCAGAGAAAAATAGAAGAGATGTTTATCGCCAGAGGTCTGGAAGAAAAATACAGGAAAGAACAGATTTTGGAATTTTACCTCAATAACATTTACTTTGGAAACGGGTACTATGGGATTCAGTCCGCCAGCAGGGGTTATTTTAACAGGGACATATCAGAACTGAACTTGTCGGAAATTGCTTTCCTGTGCGCAATTCCCAACAACCCGACGGATTATGATCCTATTACAAAGAAAAATCATACGATTGATAGAAGAAACCGCATTTTAGACAATATGGAAGAAGACGGCCGGATATCAAAGGCGCAATGTCAGGCGGCAAAAGGGACGGCGATCCGTTTGGAGCGTCCGGAGGCACTGGCAAAAAATAACTATGTGGAAACGTATACCTATTACTGCGCCGCCAGGGCTTTGATGGAGCGGGAGGGATTTCAGTTTCGCTATGAATTTTCCTCGGAAAAGGAACAGAAACATTATGAGGAAGCCTATGGAACAGCCTACGACAGATGCCAGAAAAAACTTTATACCGGAGGATACCGTATTTATACTTCTCTGGATTTAGCAATGCAGGAAGCGCTGCAGAGGGCTGTGGACGATACGCTGCAGGGTTATACGGAAACCAATGAAGAGGGAGTTTATACGCTGCAGTCCTCTGCCGTCTGCATTGACAACGCCAACGGATATGTGAAAGCCATTGTGGGCGGGCGCGGGCAGGAGCTTTCCGGCTATACCTTAAATCGCGCCTATCAGAGTTTCAGGCAGCCCGGCAGTTCCATCAAGCCCCTGACGGTCTACACTCCTTCTCTGGAAAGGGGGTATGTGCCGGAGAGCATGGTTGTGGATGAACCCATTGAGGATGGACCGAAAAATGCAGGAGGGACTTATGCCGGAGAAATAACGCTGCGCCGCGCGGTAGAGCAGTCCGTCAACACGGTTGCCTGGAACTTATATGAGGAATTGACCCCGGAGGTGGGACTCTCCTATTTGGAAAAAATGAATTTTTCCCGCTTGGATCGGGAGGATTACCGGCTTGCCACCGCCTTGGGAGGATTTACCGACGGGGTATCGGCGCTGGAAATGGCGTCGGGTTACGCAGCCTTAGAGAACGACGGGAAATATCGGGTTCCTACCTGTATCGTGAAAATATTGGATGCAGATGGCAATGAAGTTTATGCCTCTAAGCAAGAGGAAACAGTAATCTATAAGCAGAATGCGGCCCGCATGATGACCGATATGCTCAAAGGAGTGCTCACTCATGGCACGGGAAGGGGATTAGGGCTTTCCGGTATGCCTTCCGCCGGCAAAACAGGGACCACAAACGACCAGAAAGACGGATGGTTCGTGGGGTACACCAGGTACTATACCGCCAGCGTATGGGTGGGCTATGATATGCCAAAAAAGCTGGATGCGCTGATGGGATCCACCTACCCGGGAAATATCTGGCGTCAATTTATGGAGGGAATCCATGAGGATTTAGAAGCGATGGAATTTCTGCCCTACGCACAGATGTCAGAACGATTCCAGATACAGGAATCAGAGGAGGAAGAAACGCCGGAAAATTCCCCGGAAGCAGGAGCAGAAGGAGCAAATCCACAAGAGATGCCGCCGGAAGCCCCCCAGGAAATACCACAGGAAAATCCCCCGGAGGCGGCGGGAGAAGCAAATCCCCAGGAAACGCCACAGGAAAATCCCCCGGAAGCAGGAGCAGAAGGAGCAAATCCACAAGAGATGCCGGCGGAAAACCCCCAGGAAATGCCGGCGGAAAATTCCCCGGAGGCGGCGGGAGAAGCAAATCCCCAGGAGATGCCGGCGGAAAACCCCCAGGAAACACCGCCGGAAAATCCCCCGGAGGCGGCGGGAGAAAACATAAATCCGTAAGTGGCAGGATGCCAGCTGGAATGCAAAACAGCTTTGAAAGGAAAAAATAATTCGCACTATTTTTCAAGCAGGAATGGGCTCTTTTGAGAAAAAATGGTAAAATAAAAGAAAAAATTTTTCGCAAAGGAGTCCATATGAGCAGGGAACAAGAGAGAATCCGGAGAAAACTGGAAAACAATCCAGTTTTGGAGTGCAATAAGATC
>CANQUZ010000091.1 GCA_947627165.1 uncultured Roseburia sp. | reverse complement strand
ATGCTCGGATCATGATTGATGACATCTGCCACGCTGTTAATTAACTTAATGGTCAGTTTTGCGTTTTTATATCCCGCTGCCGCTTTCGCCCCGAAAATAAAGGTTCTCGGATAAAATTCCATGTCCGGATGCTCTTTGAGCTCATTGTACAGATGCATCACATGGAGGATGTTTAACAGCTGACGTTTGTACTCATGAAGCCTCTTTACCTGCACATCAAAGATAGACCTCGGATCCACTTCAATTCCATTGTGCTCTTTGATATATTTTGCCAGGCGGAGTTTATTTTGATGCTTGATTTCCATAAACTCTTTCTGCGCTTTGGCGTCGTCCGCATAAACTGCCAGTTTTTCAATGTGCGCCAGGTTGGTAATCCACCCGTCCCCAATATGGCTGGTAACCCAGGACGCCAACAGCGGATTTCCATGCAGCAAGAATCTGCGCTGCGTAATTCCATTGGTCTTATTATTGAATTTTTCAGGATACATCTCATAGAAATCACGAAGCTGCTCCTGTTTTAAAATCTCGGTATGGAGTCTTGCCACGCCGTTGACAGAAAAACCTGCTGCAATCGCAAGATTTGCCATTTTCACCTGACCGTCATAAAGAATTGCCATTTTAGCAACCTTATTCTGGTTTCCAGGGTAATTCGCCTGTATCTGCAGCAAGAATCTGCGGTTGATTTCTTCGATAATCTGATAAATACGGGGCAGTAACCTTGAGAAGATTTCAATCGGCCATTTCTCCAACGCCTCCGCCATAATGGTATGATTGGTGTAAGCGCAGGTCTTTGAGGTAATCTCCCACGCCGTATCCCATTTCAATCCCTCTTCATCAAGTAAAATACGCATCAGCTCTGCCACTGCCACGGTCGGATGGGTGTCGTTCAACTGAAAGACTACTTTTTCCGGAAGCTGGCGGATGTCGCTGTGTTTCTTTTTAAAACGCTGCAGGGCGCGCTGAACGCTGGCAGACACGAAGAAATACTGCTGCTGCAAACGGAGCTCTTTTCCGGAAACATGGTTATCGTTCGGATAAAGCACATTTACCAGGTTTCTCGCCAGGTTCTGCTGTTCCACTGCTTTGTGGTAATCCCCCTGGTCAAACGCTTCTAAGGCAAAGCACTCCACTGGCTCCGCATCCCAGATCATTAAGGTGTTGACAACGTTATTTCCATAGCCAACGATTGGCATATCATACGGAACTGCGCGCACAGACTGATACCCCTCATGCACAAAATGAGTCCTTCCATCCGGCCCGCTTTCAGAACGCACATAGCCGCCAAATTTCACTTCATACGTATATTCCGGACGGTGCAATTCAAACGGATATCCCTCTTTCAGCCAGTTGTCCGGCACTTCCGTCTGAAAGCCATCTTTGATTTTCTGTTTGAACATACCGTAGCGGTAACGGATTCCGCATCCATATGCGGGATATCCTAACGTTGCCAGAGATTCCATAAAGCAAGCTGCAAGACGCCCCAAACCGCCGTTTCCGAGGGCCGGATCCGGTTCCTGGTCTTCGATTTCATCAATATCTAAGCCAAGCTCTTCCAACGCCTCTTTAAAACCCTCATACTCTTTCAGGTTTAACAGGTTATTTCCCAAAGCGCGCCCCATCAAAAACTCCATAGACATATAGTATACAAACTTCGGGTCTTCCTTCTCAAAGGCTTTCTGCGTCTCTAACCACCTGTCGATGACAATTTCTTCCACTGCATTGGCAACTGTCTGGAAACGCTCCTGGGCGCTTGCCTCGTCTAACGTTTTGCGGTAAAGGGATTTTACCCCGCTTGATATTTTTTCGATAATTTCTTCTTTCTTAAGTTCCTGACTCATAATAACTATTTCTCCTTCTTTACTCCAAGAATGACCGTCTCGCCATTAATATTCCACTCTTTCTGATATCCGTCCAAGGAATCAGAAATGATAGCTACTCCTAACACATCGGACTGTATCTCTGCCCCATATTTCCGGAAAATATCCGTTACTTTTTCATCTGCCTGATAGTAAATCGTGATCTGATCCATCACCTCAAAATCTGCTTCCTTGCGCATGGTCTGGATTTTACTGATGATTTCACGGACAAATCCTTCTTCCACTAACTCCGGCGTCAGGTTGGTGTCAAGCACGACCGTAACCGTGTTGTCCCCTTCTGTGACATAGCCTTCCATCTGGGTCATGGTAATCAGCAGATCTTCTTCCGCAAGTTTTATTTCTTCGCTGACCTCGGATAAGGTAAGCACGCCCTTCGCTTTTAATTCCGCCATCGCCGCATTTCCATCAAGCTCTGCCAGAGCCTTCTGAATCTGGCCTAAAAACTTACCATACTTAGGCCCTACGGTGCGCAGCTGCGGTTTAAAGGTGTAACTTGTGTAGGCGCTGACGTCCTCTGTGAAACATACCTTCTTTACATTCAGCTCTTCTTCAATGATTTTCACAAAGTACTCTGATAAAGTTTCCGGCGCTTTCACAAACATAGTTCCGATCGGCTGGCGGTTCTTGATGTTTACGGCGTTGCGGCAGGCACGGCCCATCACTACAATTTTGAGCACCTCATCCATATGGGCTTCTAATTCTTTATCAATATAGGCTTCCTTTACCGCAGGATAGTCGCAGAGGTGGATGCTCTCCGGCGCTTCTTTGTCAATGGAGCGAACCAGATTCTGGTAAATGTCCTCCGTCATAAAAGGAATCATAGGCGCTGCGCATTTGGAAATCTCCACCAGCGCCGTATAGAGGGTCATGTAAGCGTTAATCTTATCCTGCTCCATGCCCTTTGCCCAGAAACGCTCCCTGCTCCTTCTGACATACCAGTTGCTCATGTCGTCCACAAACTCTTCCAACGCCCTTGCAGCCTCCGGAATCCGGTAATTTTCCAGATTTTCATCTGCTTCCCGGATGACGGTGTTTAACTTGGATAACAGCCACTTATCCATAACGGAAAGCGTCTCGTAATCTAATGTGTACTTCGTCGCGTCAAATCCGTCAATATTGGCGTAAAGAACAAAAAATGCGTAGGTGTTCCACAGCGTGCCCATAAATTTGCGCTGCCCTTCCTGCACGAGTTTGCCCTGGAAACGTTTCGGCAGCCACGGTGCGGAGGATGTGTAAAAATACCAGCGGATGGCGTCCGCCCCGTAAGTCTCTAAAGCCTCAAAGGGATCCACCGCATTGCCCTTGGACTTGCTCATTTTCTGCCCCTTTTCATCCTGTACATGGCCCAGCACAATGACATTTTCAAAAGGCGCCCTGTTAAACAGCAGCGTGCTCTCCGCCATCAGGGAGTAGAACCATCCCCTGGTCTGATCCACCGCCTCGGAGATAAACTGCGCCGGGAACTGCTGCTCAAAAATTTCTTTATTTTCAAAAGGATAGTGATGCTGTGCAAAAGGCATCGCGCCGGAATCAAACCAGCAGTCAATCACTTCCGGCACACGTCTCATGGTTTTGCCGCAGTCCGGGCAGACGAAAGTCACTTCGTCAATATAAGGGCGGTGCAGCTCTACCTTTGCATCCTCCGGATTGCCGCTCCTCTCCGCCAGTTCTGCGCGGCTTCCAATGGATTCCTGACGGCCGCAGCCCTCGCACTCCCAGATGTTTAATGGCGTTCCCCAGTAACGGTTGCGGGAAATCCCCCAGTCCTGTATGTTCTCTAACCAGTCGCCGAAACGTCCTTTTCCGATGGATTCCGGAATCCAGTTGACGGTATTGTTGTTGCGGATTAAGTCCTCTTTTACTGCGGTCATTTTGATGAACCAGGATTCTCTCGCATAATAAATCAACGGCGTATCGCATCTCCAGCAGTGGGGATAATCATGCTCAAATTTGGGGGCGTCAAAAAGCAGCCCTTTTTCTTCTAAGTCCTTTAAAATCATGGGATCCGCCTTTTTGACGAAAACGCCCGCATAGGCCGTTTCTTCCGTCATCTCGCCACTGCCGTTTACCAACTGCACGAATGGAAGATCGTATTTTCTTCCCACATTGGCATCATCCTCACCAAACGCCGGCGCAATGTGGACGATACCGGTACCGTCCGTCATGGTAACGTAGCTGTCGCAGGTGATATAGTGCGCTTTTTTATGCTGTTTCTCAATAATATCCTTTGCAAAGTCAAACAGAGGCTGATACTCTTTTCCCTCCAGGTCAATTCCCCGATAAGTCTCCAACACCTCATACGCCTTTGCGTCTTCTCCCTCTGCCAGTTTGGAAAGCACCTGATCCAACAGCGCCTCCGCCATATAATAAGTATACCCGTCCGCCGCCTTTACTTTGCAGTAAGTTTCATCCGGGTTCACGCAGAGTGCCACGTTGGAGGGAAGTGTCCACGGCGTGGTCGTCCATGCCAGAAAGAAGGCATCCTCGCCCACTACCGGAAAGCGTACCACAGCGGAACGCTCTTTGACCGTCTTATACCCCTGCGCCACCTCCTGGCTGGAAAGCGGCGTACCGCAGCGCGGGCAGTAGGGGACAATCTTAAAGCCCTTGTATAATAGCTTTTTATCCCAGATTTGTTTCAACGCCCACCACTCAGACTCGATGAAATTATCGTCGTAAGTGACATAAGGGTCGTCCATATCTGCCCAGAAACCAACTGTGCCGGAGAAATCCTCCCACATTTCCTTATATTTCCACACGGATTCTTTACATTTTTTAATGAAAGGCTCCATGCCGTATTCTTCAATCTGTTCTTTCCCATTCAATCCCAGGAGCTTTTCCACTTCTAACTCTACCGGAAGGCCGTGGGTATCCCATCCCGCTTTTCGGGGAACGAATTTCCCTTTCATGGTCTGGTATCTCGGAATCATATCCTTGATGGTGCGTGTCTCCACATGGCCGATGTGAGGCTTACCGTTTGCAGTGGGCGGCCCGTCATAAAATGTGTAAGTTTCGCCATCCTTGCGGTTTTCCATGCTTTTGCGGAAAATATCATGTTCTTCCCAAAATTTTTCCACCTGCTTTTCCCTATCGACGAAATTCAGGTTTGTGTCAACTTTACTGTACATCTTTAACCTCCATTCTGCTCATATACGCAAAAAAAGACCCCCTGTCCTGTAAATAGGGCGAGAGCCTTGTCGTAACCACCTATATACTAATCGTACGCTTTTTTCTGCTGCACAGAAAATTAATACTCGTTCCCCATAACGCGGGAAAGACGTCAGCGCTTACTGCGCATTGCCGGAAAGCAGGCGGTTCAGGCTGCAGCTTAAAAGTGATCTTCATCCAAAAGATACTCACGCCGGGCTCACACCTCCCCCGGCTCTCTTGGGCTTTTTCTTATGGATTACTGTCTTTCTCATTGCTTTTTTCACATATACTCAAGGAAACGCTGACAAATTCAGCATTTTCTTAAGTATAAAACTCCAGTCTGAACTTGTCAAGATTTTCATATCTTTTATCAAGCTTTGTCTGTATATTTCCCGATTTCCGTGCAAATCCGCTCTTTGATATCGGCTATCAGCAGCAATTCCTCCCCCTCGTTTCCGGTAAAGGGAACAAAGCCGCCCGCCATCTCCATATGTCCTCCGCCGCTGCCAAGTCCCTCCAGGGAATTTTTCATAATCTCCCCGGCGTCTAAGAACTTTTTCTTGCTGCGCACAGACAGTTTGATGCCCTCGCTGTCCCTTGAATATACCACGGAAAAGTCCACCATCACGATTGCCAGCATAAAATCCGACACGCTGCCGACTAACCCGCCCGGACAGTCCCGCCCGGCATCGGCAAAGCTGACATTCCCATAGACTTCAATGCTGGAGATTGCCTGGGAATAAACCGCTAAATCTTCAAAGTAAAGGTTGTTGTTCTGCAGTATATGGATGGTGTCCTCATCACATAAATCATACATCTGGTAAATCATTTCCACATCCAGCTTGGAAACGCCCCTGCTCAAATTCATGGTGTCCATGCGGATTCCAAAGGCCAACGCCGTAGCCGTTTTTTCATTCATGGGAATCTGATTCTCAAAAAAATAGCTGGCAATGATGGATGCACAGGCTCCCACTTTGGAGCGGATATCGGAAAAGCAGTACTCAAACCGGCAGTTGAACGGGTGATGGTCAATGCAGACGATGGCTTTTCCGGGAACATCGACGATGTTGGAGTTCCCTCTCTGGGAATCCACTAAAATCACTTCGTCCTCCTCCCCGATGGGCACAGGCATATGCTCAATCTCAAAAAGCTCTGTCTCCAACAGTTCCCTCAGCTTATCTGTATTGTACCGCTCAATCTTTCCCTTATAGCAGATATCCGCCTCGACTCCCCTGTGCTTTAATAACTGCTTCAGCCCATAGGCGCTGGCTATGGCGTCCGGGTCTGGGAAATTGTGTGTCTGGATGTAGATATGCTCCCGTCGGATCTGCTGCATAATTCTATCTAAATTTGTCATTTTCCCCTCATTCCTCCGCCGTCAGGCGGCGTGTTCTTATGTCCAAATCCATCTCTGCAAGTTCTTCTAACGCTTCAATCCTTTTCACTTCCGCATGGATGGTGCCAAATCCATAAGCCGCATGGATAAAATCCACCCCCGCCTTTTGGCTCGCGTCATAATCTCCCTGAATATCCCCCACATAGACGGCTGCATCCAAGTGATTCCGATCTGCCACTAGACGTATATTATCCCCTTTTTGCAGCAGATTATTTCCATAACATTCCATGTCCTCAAAATAATCCCAGAACTGATAATAATCAAGGAATGCTTCAATATAACCGCTCTGGCAGTTGCTGACAATATACAACGGATAACGCTCTTTTAATTTTTGAAGCGTTTCCTCAAGCTTGGGGTAAAGCGTCCCGCCGTGTTCCCTCAGATAGTCGTTTTCCATCCGGCAGCATAATTCCAACAGCTCCATACGGTCTTCCCTGCTTAACTTAGCAAAGAGGAGATCTGCAATCGCATCCATCGTTTTTCCCATGACGCGGTGAATATCCGATGCGGTCAACTCCCACGCTTCCCCTGCGGAGGTTTCCGCATCTTGTAGGGTCAGGATTTCTTCCGGAGACAGCTTTTTTTCCGTCCCATAGATTTTTATCGCAAGATTCCAGGACTTTGCTACGTTTTCCGCCGAATCCCATAAGGTTCCATCCATATCAAAAATAATTCCCTGTTTCATCTCAGTCTCCATTCGGGAGCGCGTAAATGCAGTTCTCTCCTGCTGTCAGGAACGCTCCGACTGTTTTCCAGCCTATCGATTCTTTTTTTCTACACTGACATCTTATCACAGAGTGTTCCGGCTGTCACTCACTGTTTTTTTATTTTGTATGGCATTAGGAGCGAATCCCATCCGCCAGCACCATTTTTCATGAAAATGGCACATCTTCATTGGAGATATTGCATTTTTCTTTCCGGGGGACTAATATAAATCTATCGGCAGCACCGAATCAGCGGTTCGGTGCACGTCTGCCTTTCGGAAAGCCGCGCACAGAAGGGACGGGGATTTATGAGTTTCTTCCTATTATATATAGGAAAATATTCCGAAAAAGAGGCAAGGCTTCGGGACACTGTTTTTCTCTCGCGCCAAGACACCGGGCAGAATGCCGTTCTTTTTTATCATATCAATTATGGGAGGTTATTTGCATGAAAGTGTACATCTGTTTTCCAGGAGGAAAGGCCAAGGCCCTGACTATGAGCTATGACGACGGCAAGATACAGGATGAGCGGTTAGTGGAAATTTTCAACCGCCATGGCATCCGCGGTACGTTCAATTTGAATTATGGCATGATGGACAGAAAAGATCTGATTCCGCCCCGCATTCCAAAGGAGCGAATCCGGGAGCTTTACCAGGGGCACGAAATTGCCACCCACACCATGACCCACCCCACCATCGCCCGCTGCCCAATGGCGGAAGCGGCGCAGGAGATTTTAGAGGATCGGAAAGGGCTGGAAGCCATCACCGGCGGCATTGTCCGGGGGCACGCTTATCCAAACGGCAGCTACAGCGAGGAAATCAAGCAGTTGTTCCGGCAGCTTGGTATCGCTTACGCAAGGGTTGTGGAGCCAGTCGATGATTTTGCCCTGCCAAAGGATCCTTTGGAG
>CANQUZ010000090.1 GCA_947627165.1 uncultured Roseburia sp. | reverse complement strand
TGTCGATATCCGGCATGGTGACGCGCTCCGGATTTAAAAACCGCTCAAACAGCAGGTTGTAGCGGATGGGATCAATATTGGTGATTCCTGTGGTATAGGAAACGAGGCTTCCCGCCGCGCTTCCCCTCCCCGGCCCCACCGGGATTCCGTGGGTTCTGGAAAAATTGATAAAGTCCCACACAATCAGGAAGTAATCCACATACCCCATCTTCTGGATAACGGAAAGTTCATAATCTAACTGGGGCAAAAGCTTATCATGGGTTTCGGGGTAACGCTCCACTAACCCCTCGTGGCAGAGCTTGTTTAGGTAGGTCCAGGAATCATAGCCTTCCGGCACCTGGAAATGCGGCAGCTTTGTCACGCCAAATTCAATCTCCACCTGACAGCGTTCCGCAATCTTTTGGGTGTTGTCTATGGCCTGCGCCGCATAGGGAAAGAGGCTCCGCATTTCTTCCTCGGATTTTACATAATATTGCCCTCCCTCATAGCGCATCCTGTTTTCGTCGGAGAGTTTTTTCCCGGTCTGAATGCAGAGCAGGATATCGTGGGGTTCCGCATCCTGGGCATAGGTGTAATGCACGTCGTTCGTCGCAACTAATTCAATGCCCGTCTCCTGGCTTAAGCGCAAAAGCTGGGCATTCACCGTCTTTTGCTGTGGAATGCCGTGGTCCTGCAATTCCAGGAAGAAATTCCCTTTTCCAAAGCACCTCTCATATCGATAAGCGACTTCTTTTGCCTCCTCGTACAGCCCCCTTACCAGATACCGCTGCACCTCTCCTGCCAGACAGGCGCTTAAGGCAATGACGCCCTCATGATACCGCTCCAGCACCTCCATGTCGATTCTGGGTTTATAGTAATAGCCCTCCACAAAACCTATGGATACGATTTTCATCAGGTTGCTGTAGCCGGTATTATTCTCTGCTAACAGCACAAGATGATAATACCGGTCCTCGCCGTGGGAGGCTTCCCGGTCAAAGCGGGAATTGGGCGCCACATAAACCTCGCAGCCTAATATGGGGCGGATGCCCTTTGCCCTCGCTTCCTTGTAAAAGTCAATGACGCCGTACATGACGCCGTGGTCGGTGATTGCCGCGCTGTCCATGCCAAGCTCTTTGACTCTTGCTACGTATTCTTTTATCTTATTCGATCCATCCAGAAGGCTGTACTCTGTATGGACGTGTAAATGTGTGAATGGCATAAAAATTCCTCCGTCCTACCATTATATTACGGACGGAGGAATTATTCAAACTTTTTTGCAGAGACTGACATCCGGGAGACTGTCAGTCTCCCGGATGTCAGTCTCTTGGCTTCACCGACGCCGTCAGCGTATCTCCCGAAGTGTCAATGAGGATGGTATCCCCCTCGCGCACTTCGTCTGCTAAAATCAGCTTTGCCGACAGAGTCTCCACGTGCTTTTGCAGGAAACGCTTCAGGGGCCTTGCGCCGTAAACCGGGTCGTATCCATGCTCTACGATAAAATCTTTCGCACGGCCGGAAAGCTCCACGGTAATCTCGCGGTCTGCCAGCCGCCCGTTCAGCTCTTTCACCAGCAGCGTAATGATGTTTCCGATATTGTCCTTTGTCAAAGGCTTAAAGAGGATGATTTCATCCAAACGGTTTAGAAATTCCGGACGGAAATGACCTTTTAATTCCCGCATCACCGCTTCTTCACTGGCGGGCTGAATGTCGCCATTTTCGTCTATGCCTTCCAACAGATAGGAGGAGCCTAAGTTAGAGGTCATGATGATAATCGTATTTTTAAAGTCTACCGTCCGTCCCTGGGAATCGGTGATCCGCCCATCGTCTAACACCTGTAACAATACATTAAAGACGTCGGGATGGGCTTTTTCCACCTCGTCAAAAAGAACGACGGAGTACGGTTTCCGGCGGACAGCTTCGGTGAGCTGGCCTCCCTCGTCATATCCCACATATCCTGGAGGAGCTCCGATCAAACGGGAAACGGAATACTTCTCCATATATTCGCTCATATCCAGACGCACCATGTTCGTCTCATCATCAAAAAGGCTTGCCGCCAACGCCTTTGCCAGTTCGGTTTTCCCGACGCCGGTGGGGCCTAAAACAGGAAGGAGCCGATTGGTTTCCCCGGATCTTTGATTCCCGCCTTAGAACGGATAATCGCCTCGGTCACTTTGGTCACTCCCTCATCCTGCCCGATGACACGGCGGTGCAGCTCTTCATCTAAGTGGAGGGTCTTATTCCGCTCGCTCTCTGTGAGTTTTGCCACCGGAATCCCCGTCCAGCGAGATATGATCCGCGCAATCTCTTCCTCGCTGACATTTTCATGCACTAAGGAAAGATCCCGCCGCTTTACCAGTTCCTCCTCTGCCTCGATCTGCTTCACTAACTGAGGCAGCCTGCCGTATTGCAGTTCCGCCGCTTTCTCTAAATCGTACTTCTGCTGCGCCGCCGCAATCTCATTTTTGACAGCTTCTAATTCTTCCCGCAGCTTCTGCACCCGCTCCACAGATTTCTTTTCGTTTTCCCACTGCGCTTTTTTGCTGTTGAACGCATCCCTGCGCTCCGCTAATTCTTTCTGCAGATTGGCAAGGCGTTCCTGGCTGAGCCGGTCCGTCTCCTTTTTCAACGCCGTCTCCTCAATCTCCATCTGCATAATGCGGCGGTTTTCCTCGTCAAGCTCCGTGGGCATAGAATCCAGTTCCGTTTTAATCAGGGCGCACGCCTCATCCACTAAGTCGATGGCTTTATCGGGAAGGAAACGGTCGGAGATGTAGCGGTTGGACAATACGGCTGCAGACACCAACGCCCCGTCGGTAATCTTAACGCCGTGGAACACTTCGTAACGCTCCTTTAGTCCCCGAAGGATGGAAATGGTGTCCTCCACCGTAGGCTCATCCACCATCACCGGCTGGAAACGCCGCTCCAGAGCCGCATCTTTTTCGATATATTCCCGGTACTCATCTAAGGTGGTGGCACCGATGCAGTGCAGTTCTCCGCGGGCAAGCATAGGCTTTAACAGCTGCCCTGCGTCCATTGCCCCATCCGTCTTTCCTGCCCCCACGATGGTGTGCAATTCATCAATGAAGAGAATAATCTGTCCCTCCGAATTTTTGATGTCGTCAAGCACCGCTTTCAGACGCTCCTCAAATTCTCCCCGGTATTTCGCTCCGGCAACAAGAGCGCCCATATCAAGGGCAAACAGCTTTTTGTCCTTTAAGCCTTCCGGCACATCCCCCCGCACAATCCGCTGGGCTAACCCTTCCACCACAGCCGTTTTTCCTACGCCGGGCTCTCCAATCAATACCGGATTGTTTTTTGTCTTTCTGGATAGGATACGGACCACATTGCGGATTTCTGCGTCCCGGCCGATGACGGGATCTAATTTTTGATTCCTTGCCCGCTCTACCATGTCGTAACCATACTTTTCCAAGGTATCGTAGGTAGCTTCCGGATTGTCGGAAGTCACCCGCTGATTGCCCCTTACCGTAGACAACGCCTGCAGGAACCGCTCCCTGGTAATGCCGTATTCCTGAAAGATTTCTTTTAATGCTTTGTCGGGGTATTTTAACAGGCATAAAAACAGATGCTCCACGGAAACATATTCGTCTCCCATCTGCCTTGCCTCATCCTCCGCATGGATTAGGACTTTGTTTAGATCCTGCCCTACAAAGACCTGCCCTCCGGACACTTTGACTCTCGCCGCCAAATGACGCTTTGCGTTGTCCACAAAATGTTCTTTTTGGATGTCCATTTTCTCTATCAGTTTTAAAATCAATCCGTCTTCCTGCTGAAGCAGGGCCACTAATAAATGCTCCTGGCTAATCTCCTGGTTGCCATACTCATAGGCAAGCTTTTCACAGTCATTGATCGCTTCTACGGATTTCTGGGTAAATTTCTGAATGTTCATAGCGTACCTCCCTCATATTCCCGGCATTCTTTCAGCGTAACTTCTGTCCCCTGAAAGTGTTTCTTTCTCCTCTTGTAATGAGTTATAACACTTTTTGTTAGCACTGTCAATAGATGAGTGCTAAAGTTTTCAGAAAATTTATAATAGTTCAGCCATAAGCAGTCCCGTAGGCGAATCATGCTTGCATGAATGAGCATACGAGACTGCTTATGGCTGAACTGTTACTATAAATTTACAAATATCGCAAGAATCCTTGATGTTCTCCCACCCGATAGGTTATAATAGTAGCGTAACTGCGGCAGGCAGCCCAAATTACTTCCAGGAAGGAATCCTATTATGAGTGAAATCGAAACCTACTATTTCATTGATTTTGAAAATATCAATAACGACGAACGGCTGAAAGGGCTCAGCTCCTTAGGCAGACACGACCACGTCCACCTTTTCTATACGGACAATGCCAGGCGGATTAACCTCGACATCTTCCACGGAAGCATTGCCTGTGAATTTTCCGTCCATAAAGTGCCGGTCAATAAACAGTCCTTAGATATGCACTTAGTCTCTTACTTGGGCTATCTTCTGGGCTCAAACCCGGACAGCGGCTGCAGCTATGTTATCATCAGCGACGATACGGATTACGACAATATCATTGCCTTCTGGAAGGCGAACACTTCTCAGGACATCAGCAGGAGAAGCAGCATCATAGTTGAGGCGGCTAAGCCAAAGGCGGAACCCAAAAAGAAAACAGACAAGCCAAAAGAGACTGCATCCGATAAGAAAAGCTCCCTCAATGTAGAGATTATGCAGGCCCTCAGGCAAGCCAATTACCCGGCGGACATTGCAAACAAAGTCTCATCCTTAGCTGTCAGCCATTTGTCCGGCGAGGCGGCCGCATTGAGCAATATCCATAACCAGCTGCGGGCTGGATACTCCGATTACACCGGCATCTACCAGATCGTAAAACCGATCTTTAACAAGTATGCCCCCTCCGCCAAAAATACGAAAAGCACTTCCTCTGCCTCCGACATCACTGGCGATATCCAGAAAAAATTGCGCGATTCCGATTTTCCCGACGCGGTTGCAGACGAGGTCGCCTCTCTCGTGTGCAAATACCATTCCCAAAAAAATGGAAAGCAGACAATTTACCGCAATATCGTGTCAAAATACGGCAGAGAGAAGGGCCTTACCATTTACAATCACATCAAAAAAGAGATTAAGCCATAAACTTCTTATGGCTTTGAGATCCGGCTAACGGGTACCTTACTGCTCATTCCCTTTCTATCTTCGGAAAATCGGAAAAGCAGTAAGGTTTTTTATATCCTCCCTTTTGTGCCCGTCCAAAAATTGAGAAACTTTCTCATATTTCATTTCTCCACGGATTTTCTGGATTTTACTTTGCCAAACGGTATATGTAAAATAAATTTTTTCCAACTTTGCTTGACATTCTTTTCTTTCCATGGTATTTTTCCTCTGGTTCTATTCAACTAACTCAACTGACACTTCTGTCGACAGACACTGACTCAAGAGAAAGGACAGAATTTATGAAATACATCTGGATTAACCCTGTGACAAGCAGTATGTACGCTCCCGCCGACTTAAACCGTTTCCTGCGGCAGCAAGGCTATGTCAGGATTGAAACCTCCGAAAATTACTTAGAAATTGTAAAAGAAAAATATAAAGCACTGGCGGAAAAAACGGAAAAAACCATTCTTGATGTGAGGTGCCCTGCCGTTCTCCCACTAATGGAAGCTTACCATCTTTCTTCCGCGATTACCATCCCCCCGATTGAGCCAATCCTCATCCATTGCGGACGTGAAATCAGCAGGAGAGAATCGCTGCGCGGGCATCAAAAAATCATTACCACGCCCTGCTATGCCCTTGCCGATATGGGAAACGCCCTGGAATTGCCTGAAACGCGCTTCATTCCATGGAATCGTTTTCTGGAATCTACTGATAGCCCGCCGAATCCCCTTCCGCTGGGGGAAAGCCCCATTCCGCCGGGATTTTTCTCCGATCTCGGAATTGCGTTTTCCTCCGTTACCGGAGAGGCGGAAATCCATAACTATTTCAAACATTACCGACCGGGAGAGACAGCGCTTGTGGAAATGCTGTTTTGCAAAGACGGATGCCACAATGGCGACGGGCTACAGAATACTGCGAAAGCGGTGGAAAGAGAGGAACGCAAATGAAACAACGAAAAAACGCGGCACAGGCCGCCGCCCCTTTGCTTGGCGCAGCAGGTTTTCTCCTCGCCTGGTTTCTAGCCTGCAGGCTGGAACTGTTCAGCAGCTATGTTCTGCCGTCTCCTAAAAGCGTGTTCGACTGCTTTTGGAAAATGCTTTTATCCGGGGAACTTTTAAAAGATATTTTGACCAGCTTTGGCCGCGTGCTAAAGGGTTTTTCCATCGCGTTCCTGCTTGCGTTCGCGCTTGGAATGTTCCGCTACCTGGTTCCGGCTTCCGGGAAATATTATGAATATATCGTACAATTTTTCAGAAACGTCCCTCCCTTAAGCCTCATCCCCCTGCTCATCCTGTGGTGCGGCATCGGAGAGCTGACTAAGACTGTCATCATCGTGCTTGCCTCTTTTTTCCCGATGTATTTAAACATCGTAAAAGGGTTTACCGGCTGTGACAAGCGGCTGCTTGAGGTGGGCGATGTTTTTGGATACACTGCGTTGGAAAAGTTTACTTCAATTATCCTTCCCTATGCCTCCGCCGACATTCTGGTGGGTATGCGGATCGGCATGGGCTATAGCTGGAGGGCCATCATCGGAGCAGAAATGGTCGCCGCCTCCACAGGCCTTGGCCACCTGATTCTCTTTGCGCAGGAAATGTCCCGGACGGATAAAGTCATCGCAGGGATTTTTGTGATTGGCCTCGTGGGGCTTGGAACCGATAAGCTTTTCGGCATACTATTGCATAAATTATTCAAAGGATTTGGTGAAAATGGCTGGAATTGAACTGAAAGTCATATCGAAACATTATTATGTAGAAAACCGCAAGGTTTCCGTTTTAAATGGAATCCATCTCTTAATCCCGGATAACCGCATCACCGTCATCTTAGGGAAAAGCGGATGTGGGAAAACCACCCTTTTGCGGCTGGTGGGAGGTCTGGAAAAGCCGGACGGAGGCGAAATCCTTTTTGACTCCTCCCGGAAAACTGCTTTTGTCTTCCAGGAAGATCGGCTGATGCCCTGGCTCAACGTCTGGGATAACGTAACCTTTGGCCTCAAAAAGCAAAACTGCGACGAAAGCGTCATCCGGGGAATCATTCAGGTCGTCGGCTTAGGCGGATTTGAGAAAGCTTACCCAAACCAGCTTTCCGGGGGAATGAAACAAAGGGTTTCGATTGCCCGTGCCCTGGCATACTCCCCTTCCTTTATCATGATGGACGAACCTTTTGCGGCTTTGGATTATTTTACCCGGGAGCAGATGCAGCGGGAGTTGATTCAGCTTCAGCAAACCCACGGCATCAGCATCCTCTTTGTCACGCACAGCATTGACGAGGCGCTTCTGATTGGCCATAAAATCGTCATCATCGAAGAGGGGCGGATAAAATCTGAATTTACGATTGACACGGACCTCATCCACCGGGATTTGCTTGACGCCCCGCTCATCCGGATGAAAAAAACAATCCTTGATATCTTAGGAAAAGGCTAAAAAAGCGTTCCTTTGAGATATAAAACAGCGGCGTTGGAAAAACTGCCGCAGGAAAAGACCGCCTGACGGCGGAAGAATGGGAGGAACTATGAAAAAGAAAATGGTAAGTTTTGTATTGTCTGCCTGCGTCTCTGCAATGGCGCTGACCGGCTGCGACGCACAGAAAGCGCCAGCTTTAGAACAGCTGGCCGTTACATATGTAACATCCCCGCTCAACGTGCCGACTATTATTGAAAAGGAAAAAGGTATTTTTTCCAGCACCTTTGAGGATATGGGCATTCCCGTATCGTATGCGGAGCTGACCTCCGGCGCTGACCAGACACAGGCTCTGGCATCCGGCGATGTTTCCGTGCTTTATGCCGCCGGCGCGACGTCCATCATACTTTCCGCCGCAAACGGGGCGGACATTAAAGTATTGAATATGTACAGCCGCTCCCCAAAGGCATTCTGCTTATATACCCAGGACTCAGGCATTACGTCCCCGGAAGATTTAAGGGGCA
>CANQUZ010000089.1 GCA_947627165.1 uncultured Roseburia sp. | reverse complement strand
CTGCTGACGATGTTAGGCATCATCATCGGAATCAGCTCGGTCATCATTATCACCACCATTGGCGGCTCCATCCAGAGCACCTTAACGGCAACGTTAAATTCCCTTGGGGGCAATACCGTGGCGGCTTATGTCCAGGCAAAATATCCTGATGACGATGATGAGGAAGCCTGGGCGACTTGGGTGTACCCGGAGATGACAGAGGACGATTATGTGACTCAGGACATGATAGACGGGCTGATAGAAGCATATCCTGAGGAAGTGAGCGGAGTGGCGGCCCAAAGCTATCTTTCTTCCGGCACGATTACCGATGAGGCGGATTCGGATAATTATGCCAACGTCAATATCAATGGAATTACGCCGGAGTATCTGGAATATATGAAATTGGAGATGTATTCCGGACGGAGCCTGACCAAAGAGGATAATGCGGGCCAAAAACGTGTCTGCGTGGTTGCAGATACTATGGCAAACCGCTATTTTGGTGAAAAAAGCCCCATTGGAGAGCAGATTTCCGTTGTCTCGCCGGATGGAAGCATTTATGATTTTGTGGTAGTGGGGGTTTATGAGTATAACCAGGCATTATTTGGAAATGTCAATACATCCGTGCCGGAAAAAGACCGTGTGACAGAACTGATGATTCCGCTGCAGACCTGTTTTAAGCTTCAGGGGGCGGATCACACCGGCTATGAGTACTTCAATCTGCTGTTGACACCCCTTGCGGATGTGGAACTGGCGACGGCGCATATCCAGAGTTATTTTGACGAAATTTATGCGGACAATGAGAATTTTACGATTTACAGCTACAATATGCAGTCCGATATGGGCATGATCAATACCGTATTGAATGTCATTACTCTGGCAGTTTCCGGAATCGCGGCAATCTCACTGATTGTAGGCGGAGTCGGGGTAATGAATATCATGTTAGTGTCCATCACGGAGCGTACCAGGGAAATCGGCGTGCGGATGGCGTTAGGGGCAAAGCGGCGCACCATTAAGCTCCAGTTTGTCATAGAGGCGATTGTGCTCTGCCTGATTGGAGGCATCATCGGCGTGCTGATTGGAGTCGGGGTGGGAGCCCTCTTAGGCGCAGTGGCGGGATTTATCATTCAAAATATGTATGCGGAATATTCCAACTACATCATTTTGTCCGTACATCCCTCTGCCCGGGCAATTATGCTCTCCCTGTTTTTCTCCATGCTCACCGGCGTATTCTTCGGCTATTACCCGGCGAACAAAGCGTCAAAAATGGAAGTAATCGATGCCCTCCGCTACGAATAAAACCGGGCGTATGGCAGGAACAGGAAACAATAAGAATTGGATAGACAGGATTGCTGCAAATTCTTTTGCTGCAATCCTGTTTTGCTGCGGGCGGACAGCGTTCTTTTTTGCATGGGCTGTGAGTGGAAGGCTCCCTTGCCGTCTGTCTGTGTGGCAGAAAAAATAAAAAATGTATAAAATAGATGATTTTTCCAAATTCAGTGTTGACAAAGAAAACCAGTGGTGCTATCTTAGTTACATAGATATTAGCACTCCATGACAACGAGTGCTAACAAAAAGAGAGAATTGATAAGAATGAAAGAAAAAAAAGAAGCACAGGAAATACAAGAGGGGATAGATCAGTTCGAATTAGACGATCGAAAGACGAAAATCCTAAATGCGATTATCCGTAATTATTTGGAGAAGGGGGAGCCGGTAGGTTCAAGGACCATATCCAAGTACACCGATCTGAATTTAAGTTCCGCCACCATCCGAAACGAGATGGCGGACTTAGAGGAGCTGGGATATATTTTACAGCCCCACACTTCGGCAGGGCGCATTCCCTCCGATAAAGGATACCGCTTTTATGTGGACCACCTGATGGCAGACAAAGAGCGGGAAATCAATAATATGCGGAGCTTTGTCATAGAGCATACGGAGAAGATGGAGCAGGTGCTGCAGCAGGCGGCGAAAATCCTTGCGAACAATACCGACTATGCCACCATGGTGACTACTCCTACGTACCATAAAAATAAAGTGAAGTTCATCCAGCTCTCCCACATGGACGAGGAACAGATCCTTGCCACGATCGTTACCGAGGGGAACCTGGTAAAAAATAAAATCATACCGGTGGAAGAGACGATTGACAATGAGACAATGCTAAAGCTCAACTTCCTGTTAAACGCCAATCTAAACGGTTTAGCCTTAGAGGAAATCAACCTTGGGACCATCGCCCGGCTAAAGGAACAGGCGGGGATACACAGCAATATTATCAGCAACGTCTTAGACACCGTGGCGGAGACGATCGGGCAGGAAGAGGATATCCGCATTTACACCAGCGGGACGACGAACTTTTTTAAATATCCGGAATTAAGGGATTCGGGGAAGGCAAGAGAGCTGATATCGACGTTTGAGGAGAAGCAGCAGTTAGCCAGTCTGGTCACTGAAAGCCTGTTAGAGGAAGAAAATACAGGGATTCAGGTTTATATAGGAAATGAGAGCCCGATTCAGACCATGAAAGACTGCAGTGTCGTCACTGCGACTTATGAATTAGGCGAGGGCATACGGGGAACGATAGGGATTGTCGGGCCGAAGCGTATGGACTATGAGAAAGTGATGGATAACCTTAAGACATTGAAAAATTCCCTGGACGGGATTTTGGATAAGTCTAAGGGGGAGACATAGAAAGGTGGTTCGCAGATGGAAGAGAAGAAAGAAGAGACTCTGGAAAAAGAGCCTTTAGAGAAGGACGTTCCGGAGGAAGGGAATCCGGAAGAAGAAATAGCAGGGGAAACCGCAGAGGAGCCGGAAGGGGACGCAGAGGCGGAAGAGGAAAGCGAATCGGCGGAGGCGGACGGCGGAAAAATGGGTTTCTTCAAAAAGAAAAAAGATAAAAAAGACGAGCAGATAGAAGAGCTGACCGACAAGTTGAAACGCCAGATGGCGGAGTTCGATAACTTCCGCAAGCGAACGGAAAAAGAAAAGGCGCAGATGTACGACATGGGCGTCAAAAGCATCGTAGAAAAAATCCTTCCGGTCATTGACAATTTTGAGCGGGGGCTCGCAGGCGTCCCGGAAGAAGAAAAAGAGAATGCGTTCGTGGTGGGGATGGATAAAACCTACCGCCAGATGCTCACCGAGTTAGAGAACGCAAACGTAACGCCGATTGAAGCGGTGGGCAAAGAGTTTGACCCGGTATACCATAATGCAGTGATGCAGGTGGAGCATGAGGAATATGAATCGGGCATCGTGGCCCAGGAATTGCAGAAGGGCTATATGTACAAAGACAGCGTCATCAGGCACAGCATGGTTGCAGTCGTATCTTAGCAAGGGCAGCCAGGGGATGGCGGAAGCGCTCTATAGGCAGCGCCAGCCGTCAATAGGAGAAATCGTATACAAATTTAATTTCATTAGGAGGAATACATTATGGGAAAAATCATTGGTATTGACTTAGGAACAACAAACAGCTGCGTTTCAGTAATGGAAGGTGGAAAGCCAACCGTTATCGCAAATCAGGAAGGCGCAAGGACAACGCCGTCCATCGTGGCTTTTACCAAAACAGGCGAGAGGTTAGTAGGTGAGCCTGCAAAACGTCAGGCAGTTACGAACGCAGAGAAAACCATCTCATCCATCAAGAGGCACATGGGTACCGATTACAAAGTGGACATTGACGGCAAACAGTATTCTCCGCAGCAGATTTCCGCTATGGTACTCCAGAAATTAAAAGCAGATGCGGAAGGATATTTAGGGGAAAAAGTCACAGAGGCAGTCATCACAGTGCCGGCTTATTTTAACGATGCACAGCGTCAGGCGACCAAGGACGCAGGTAAGATCGCAGGTCTTGACGTAAAACGAATCATCAACGAGCCTACTGCGGCGGCATTGGCTTATGGGCTTGACAATGAGAAAGAGCAGAAAATCATGGTATATGACTTGGGCGGCGGTACTTTCGACGTTTCCATCATTGAGATTGGCGACGGCGTTATCGAAGTATTGGCTACCAACGGCGATACCCACCTCGGCGGTGACGATTTTGACAACAAGATTACCCAGTGGATGATTGATGAGTTCAAAAAAGCGGAAGGGGTAGATTTATCCAATGACAAGATGGCGCTTCAGAGATTGAAAGAGGCTGCTGAAAAGGCAAAGAAAGAGTTGTCTTCCGCAACGACTACCAACATTAACCTTCCGTTCATTACCGCTACTTCTGAGGGGCCAAAGCACTTTGACATGAACCTCACAAGAGCAAAATTTGATGAATTGACTCATGACTTGGTAGAGAGAACTGCAGTTCCGGTTCAGAACGCAATGAAAGATGCGGGCTTGACCAATGCAGATTTAGGCCAGGTATTGTTAGTGGGCGGTTCTACCCGTATCCCGGCAGTACAGGACAAAGTAAGACAGCTGACCGGAAAAGAGCCGAGCAAATCCTTAAACCCGGACGAGTGCGTAGCTATCGGAGCTTCCATCCAGGGCGGTAAATTAGCGGGAGATGCCGGTGCGGGCGAAATCTTACTGTTAGACGTTACGCCATTATCTCTGTCCATTGAGACTATGGGTGGAATTGCAACCAGATTAATTGAGAGAAACACAACCATTCCTACCAAGAAGAGCCAGATTTTCTCCACGGCTGCAGATAACCAGACCGCTGTTGATATCAACGTAGTGCAGGGTGAGAGGCAGTTTGCGAGAGATAACAAGTCTCTTGGACAGTTCCGCTTAGACGGCATCCCGCCAGCACGCCGCGGTGTGCCTCAGATTGAAGTGACGTTCGATATCGACGCCAACGGTATTGTCAATGTATCCGCAAAAGATTTAGGAACAGGAAAAGAGCAGCACATCACCATTACAGCAGGCTCCAATATGTCCGATGAAGAAATTGACAGGGCAGTGCGTGAGGCGGCTGAGTATGAAGCGCAGGATAAGAAGCGGAAAGAGGCGATTGATACTAGAAATGACGCAGACTCTTTCGCATTCCAGACACAGCAGGCATTAGACCAGGTAGGCGAGAGCCTTTCCGCAGAGGATAAGTCAGCGGTAGAGGCGGACATTGCGGCTGTCAGAAGCTTCTTAGATGCACATCAGAACGCAGAGGAAATGACAGAGTCCGATGTGGTTGAGCTGAAATCCTTACAGGAGAAACTGACTCAGAGCGCACAGAATGTATTTGCAAAAATGTATGAGCAGACCCAGGGGGCAGGCGCAGCGGGCGCAGATCCCAGTCATATGGGCGGCGCACAGGCAGGTCCGGCAGACGACGACGTAGTGGATGCGGATTACAAAGAAGTTTAAAGCAATAGGTTCTATAAAAACGGGGTTTTCGGATGTTTATCCGGAAACCCTGTATGCGGTTGTTATTCCTGCGCAGCAGGTTGCCGGAGGAAGGATGCCGGATAAGAAAAGCAGTCGAAAAGAGGAATAAGTTATGGCAGATAAAAGAGATTATTATGAAGTCTTAGGGATAAGTAAGACAGCTTCCGATGACGAGATAAAAAAAGCCTTTCGCGCGATGGCAAAAAAATACCATCCCGATATGCATCCCGGAGACAAGGAAGCGGAAGAGAAATTTAAAGAGGCTCAGGAAGCCTATGCAGTGCTAAGCGATCCGGATAAGAAAAGGCAGTACGATCAATTCGGCCACGCAGCCTTTGACGGCGCAGGCGGCGGTGGCGGCTTTGACTTTTCCGGCATGGATATGGGGGATATCTTTGGAGATATCTTCGGGGATTTCTTTGGCGGCGGTTCCAGGAGAAGAGCCAATGACGGGCCGATGAAGGGGCAGAATTTGCGCACCAGCATCCGGATTACCTTTGAGGAGGCTGTTTTCGGGTGTGAAAAAGAGATTGAAATGGTGTTAAAGGATGACTGCAAGACTTGCCACGGAAGCGGGGCAAAGCCGGGGACTGCGCCGGAAACCTGCCCGAAGTGCGGGGGCAAGGGGAAGGTGGTCTTCACCCAGCAGTCGTTCTTTGGAACGGTGCAGAATGTCCAGACTTGTCCCGAATGTAACGGGAAGGGCAAGGTTGTCCGGGAAAAATGCCCGGATTGCCGCGGTACCGGCTATATTTCCAGCAAAAAGAAAATCCAGGTCTCTGTCCCGGCGGGAATTGACAACGGGCAGAGCATCCGCATCCGCGAAAAGGGCGAGCCGGGCATCAACGGAGGCCCAAGGGGCGATTTGTTAGTGGAGGTTGTAGTGTCAAGGCATCCGGTCTTCCAGAGACAGGATATGGATATCTACTCCACGGCGCCGATATCCTATGCACAGGCGGCATTAGGAGGGGAAATCCGGATTAACACGGTGGACGGGGATGTGCTCTACGAGGTAAAGCCGGGAACACAGACAGACACCCGGATCCGCCTGAAAGGAAAGGGCGTTCCGTCCCTGCGGAACAAAGCCATCCGAGGCGACCAGTATGTGACTTTGGTGGTGCAGGTGCCTACCGGGTTAAATGGAGAGGCAAAGGAGGCACTGCGCAGATTTGACGAGCTGACTGGGGATTCTCTAAATAAGAATGCAAAAGGGTCAGAAACTTCTTCCGAAAAACCGAAGAAAAAAAGAGGGTTTATGGATAAGATCAAAGAATCTCTGGATGATATCTAAGGGCATGCAGGGCTGTCTGGCACAGTACTTATTGCTCATTGAGGGGCAACGTTGCTTGTAGTATCATGTCGATATATAGCGAAAAAAGATGTTGATGCGACATCGTAAGGGAGATTCCATACTGCAAGGGGATGGGATGTTGTTGCTGGAATGGGGGAGGATGCTATGGGGCGGTTGGTTGGAAGGCGCAATCAGGGGAAGGTTGTATTTCAGCAGTGGCGCCTTAAGCAGGAGGCAATGCTGGAACACCAAAAACAGGCGCTGCGGGAAGAAAAGCAGGAGATCGAGAAGGCCCGCAGGGCGCTTGAGCAGGAGAAGCGGGAATATATGCGCTGGCGGCAGGCGCAGGACAGCCGTCTGGAAAGTGAAAACAAGCTTTTCCAGATGAAATGGAAGATTTTGGAAGAGGAGTTAAGGAAGCTTGCCGATGAGAAACAGCAGTTAGAGAAACAGCGCAGCTTTTACCGCTATGTGGAGGAATATGAGGAAAAGAGCCAGGAGCTTACGGCAGGGAGGGAAAACATGGCGGGACTGTTTTTTATGGGCGTCGCCAGTGAGGGTGCCCTCAAACGCCGTTATAGAGACCTGATAAAGATTTACCATCCGGATAATTTAGGTGGGGACGCCGGCACGCTTCAGGTGATTAACAGGGAGTACGATCGGCTGAAAACCATTTACCAGCGATAAAACACGCTTTGAAAATCGTTTTGCCGGTTGGGGTAAAAAATGCCGCTTTTGCAGCGTCTTTGCAGCAAAAGCGGCATTTTTGTGTGTTTAGGGCAGAACCGTTTCCCAAGTCCCCTCCGCAAAAGGAAGGCGCGGAAGCGGCTATGCCGGGTAGACGAGATGCGCCTCGTCTATGTGATAGAGAGTCTGCTCTAAATAGCGGTTGGCAAGAAAATTCGCCATACCCAGATTCATGTCCAGATAATTGCCGCAGTCTTTCGGGGATGCTCCCGGCACCTCCCCTTTAAAATCCCGGATAAACTCAAACAGTTCAATCATTAGTTCTACAATATCCTTAGATTCATAATCTCCGGCTAACAGCAGATAAAAACCGGTGCGGCATCCCATCGGGCCAAAGTAAATGGTCTTCTCTTTAAATTGGGGATGGTTTCTTAAAAACGTGGCGGCAAGATGTTCGATGGTGTGCATCTCTGCAGTATTCATCACCGGCTCTTCGTTGGGGGAAGTCATGCGCAGGTCAAAGGTGGTAATCACTTCAGAACCTACCGTGTCTTTTCTGGATACATAAACGCCGGGCTGTAATTTTAAGTGGTCTATGGTAAAACTTGCAATTTTTTCCATGGAAATCCTCCTTGTTGTGAAACGGTTGTTTGGTTGCTTCTCTATTGTAGAGGAAATTTTAAAAATATGCAAGAAAATAGAGCCTGGAGACGGAAAGAAAGTAACAGATCAGCCCACGCCATTCGCAATCCCGCACTACGTGCTTCAAAATTGCTCATGAATGGGCGTTCTGCTCATAAGCAGTCTCGTATGCTCATTCATGCAAGCATGATTCGCCTACGAGACTGCTTATGGCTGA
>CANQUZ010000088.1 GCA_947627165.1 uncultured Roseburia sp. | reverse complement strand
AGACCCCATAAAAAGAATCTAACCATTTCAATCTGTTAGCTGTTAACTTAATGACATTGATGGCTGAACTGTTACGAAAATTGCTATCAGGATTCGGTGGGTTCTATCTTATGAATGGACAAAAAAACTGCGCCACAGCCCGGTCAGACTGTCACGCAGCGATTTTATTGCGTCTGATTTTAAAGATAGCGTTTCCGTGGCGGCCCTTCATCATGCCTCTTTTCGGAAGCGGATTCAGTTCGTTGAACCCAGGCAGCGCGCCGCTTGCCGACGGCTATCCCCGGATAAAAATTTCTATTCCGATTGCAATCAGTATAATGCCTCCAAGTATTTGGGCTTTATCTGCCAGTTTCGTTCCGAACTTCTTGCCAATAGCAAGACCTGCCGCACAAATTAAAAACGTAACGATTGCGATAATGATGCAGGCGGACAGTGCCATCATCCATCCATACTCTGCAATGGTAAAGCCGACAGATAGGGCGTCTATGGAAGTCGCAACGCCTTGCACCAGCAGCGTTCCGATATCAAGATCCGTTTTTTCCGCCTCACCACCCCGGTTTCGGATGCCTTCCATCAGCATCTTTCCTCCAATGAACGCAAGGAAAATCAACGCCATCCACGGTATGGCTTTTTCAAACATCTTAAAATACTGGGCGATTGTCCGGACACAGCCCCATCCAATCACCGGCATAGCAAACTGAAATCCGGCAAATACGCCGGCAATCTTTCCCATTTCGCTTTTTTTCATTGTGGGATCATTCAGACCGTTTGCCAATGATACGGAAAAAGCATCCATAGCAAGTCCTGCGCCAAGCAGAATACTGTTGGCGATAAACATCGCATTCCATTCCATTTTTTATTTCTCCCCGTTGTAACATGATAAAAGACCCAAAGACAACCAAATCGGCTATCCCTGGGTCTAACCTTGCAAATAAATAAAAACTTCCTGCATCGCTTTGCCTCTGTACATGGGGTTCACCATCGGAAGACCCCCAGTGGAAAACGAAAACAAAAGAGTCGGGGTAACAGGATTTGAACCTGCGACCTCACGGCCCCCAGCCGTGCGCGCTACCAAGCTACGCCATACCCCGTAGGTTTTTATTATAACACATCATTTTTTAAATGAAAAGATAAATTTTTATTTTTTTCTTTTATAAAATCCGCCAAAAGAATCTTTTCTTGTAAAAAAGGAACGAAAATGATAAAATTCCAGAAGAATTTATAGTTGGAAAAATTGGAAAGGGTATTCATTTTGACGGAATTAGAAGCATATTACAATAAATTTAATGAGGAAAAACGGTTAAACAGCCGCCATGGACAGGTGGAATATCTCACCTCCATGAAATATATCCATAAATATCTGGATGCCACTGCAGAGCGTACCGGCAAAGCCAAGCAGGAGATTAAAATTTTGGATTTGGGCGCGGGCACCGGGCGGTACGCTATCCCTTTGGCGAAGGAGGGCTATGATGTAACCGCCGTGGAACTGGTAAAGCATAACCTTGGAAGATTAAAGCAAAAGAGCAGCCTTGTAAAAGCTTATCAGGGCAACGCCGTAAAACTCTCAAGATTCGAGGACGCCTCGTTTGATCTGGTTTTGCTTTTCGGCCCTATGTATCATTTGCATTCCGAGGAAGATCAACTGGCGGCGCTGTCCGAGGCAAAGCGCGTCACAAAGCAGGGCGGCATTCTGCTGGTGGCATATATTATGAATGAATTTTGCGTTATCACCTACGCCTTTAAGGAAAAACACATTACAGAAGCCTTAGAGAACGGTATGCTGGACGACTCCTACCACTGTACCCCAAAAGCCAATTCCCTTTACAGCATGGTTCGTCTGGAAGATATGGACTCGCTCAATAAAAAGGCCGGATTAAAACGTCTGCAGGTCATTGCCGCGGACGGGGCAGCAAACTATATGCGCCCTTTCCTGAATGCCCTTTCCCAGGAAGAGTTTGCGCATTTTTTGGAATACCACTTCGCAACCTGCGAACGCATGGATTTGATGGGAGCCAGCGGGCACACGGTAGACATATTGCAAAAAAGCTGAATGTTCAAAAAACCGCACCTTGCAGAAAAGCCTGTATACTTTTTCTTGAAATACATATGCTATTCCTGTATCTGATAGTGGAATGAGATTTTGGAAGAAAGGTACGGTATTTTTATGGCGTCTTATGTTGCACCAGCGATTGCAGAAAAATTTGACACGCTTTCATCGGATTTAAAAACCCTGATACTGGAACGGGATGTGCCGTTGAATGACATCCATGACCTAATCCGCGTGCTGGAACAGATTGTAGAGGAAGGAGAAGCTGAATAACTCAGCTTCCCCTTTTTTGTTAGGAACCTCAAACTTCGCACTTAATGTAAGTATCTATATTTAGGATATCCAAAAATTACTGCAAAATTTTCGCTTCTAAATTCGGAGAATACAAAAACTTTAAACGATTCTTCATCTATAGAGGTGAAAATATCCTCTGCAAATGATTTTGCCCATGAGCACTCGAAAGCTTTTGCTCCCCCACTTCGGCAGATGAAAATTAAGAAAGGTCTAATTGAATTTCGTCTGTAATTGCAATATAATATCAATAATAGAAACAGGAAATATTAAATAGGATACTTTGCTTGTGCTTACTTATTTCTTCTCTAACTTTTACTCCTGTCCTTGCAGCTGAAAACACAGCAATTTTAACTGGCACTGAAAGTTCTCCGCAGCTATTCACTTAGATTATCCGGTGGCAATGTTGGAACATTATATACAGGGAGATTTTAATTATGTATCATGAAGTAGATTGGGACATCATTAAAAAATGTCCTTTTGATGAACGCAAAAAGCTTGTAGCTTATATTGACGAACTAATCGAAATTAAGCATGATTGTGAAAGAGATGGTATCCTATGTCTTGAAGCTCATACGAAATCCGGTACAGATATGTTTGAAAAAGCAGCCGCAGCACTTATAGTACAAGGCTTTATGCCGGAATTGTGCAGGACAATGTTATATCATTTGATTTTTGCAAGCGAACTTGATTCGCCTACATATTTAAGATATGTTATTTTTGCAGAATTTGTCCTTATGTTACAAGAAGGGGAAACGAGCGATCGGACGATAAAAATGATTCTTTTATCTTATTTAGGCATCGTATGTGCCGATGAATTTTTGAAGTAAGCCATAGGAGCAGAAGTATAATAAGCGCAAACAACCTGGCCCCCGCTTCAAGCGGGGTCAGGTCCCTGAAAAATCGTTCTAAAGAGCTCTTTTCGTTAGGAAATGGCAGTCACTCCGTATCCTGCCTCTGTCACTGCTTTTTCCAAGGCATCGGCTGTGACGCTCTCTTCCGCTGTCACCACTGCATTCTTCTGTTCTAAATCGACCACAACTTCTGTCACTCCCGGCACTTCTTTCAATGCTTTCTCCACTCTCCCCTGACAGTGCGCACACATCATTCCCTCAATGCTTAATGTTGTTTTCATACGTTTCTCTTCCTTTCTTTTCTCTGGATTTTCATTTTTATGAAGTTTGATTGCTTTTAATCTCAAGGCATTGCTGACAACACAAACACTGCTCAAACTCATTGCCGCCGCCCCAAACATGGGATTTAAGCGAATCCCCCAGATTGGATAGAGCAGCCCCGCCGCAAGGGGAATCCCAATGCTGTTGTAGAAAAATGCCCAAAATAGATTCTGCTTAATATTACGGATGACCGCCTTGCTTAGCCGGATTGCCCCCACTGCATCTAAGAGATCATTTTTCATCAACACAATATCTGCGCTTTCGATGGCGACGTCCGTCCCCGCGCCGATGGCAATACCTGCGTCCGCGGCGGCAAGGGCAGGCGCGTCGTTAATGCCGTCCCCGATCATTGCCACTTTGTGCCCCTCCCGCTTTAATGCCGTAATCTTTTCTTCTTTCTGGGCGGGCAGTACGCCGGCTATGACTTCATCGATGCCTACCTGCTCCTTAATTGCCTGTGCAGTCACTTCATTATCTCCGGTCAGCATGATGACATGAATGCCCTCGTTTTTAAACTGGCTTACCGCCTCTTTACTGGTCGGCTTCACCACATCCGCCACTGCAATCACGCCGATAACCTCCTGCTCGTCGGCAAACAGCAACGGCGTTTTCCCTGCTTTGGACAGATGCAGCAAGCGTTCTTTTATTTCCTTAGAAACCGGAATCTTTTTTTCCAGCAATAGCGTTTCATTGCCGGCAAAATAGGTTTTTCCCTCTGTTTTTCCCTCAATGCCTTTTCCAAAGAACGCCTGAAATTCCGTCACTTTTCCTAAGGCAATCTGATGTTCCTTGCAATAACCGACAATCGCCTCCGCCAATGGGTGTTCGCTCCCTTTTTCCAAGCTTCCGGCAATGGCAAGCAGCCGTTCCTCTGTCATATTGTCACCGCACAGGATATCCGTCACTGTGGGTTTTCCATAGGTAATCGTTCCCGTCTTATCCAGAACCACCGTGTCCACCAGATGCGCCGTCTCCAAAGCTTCGCCGGATTTTATGAGAATGCCGTTTTCCGCGCCTTTTCCGGTTCCTACCATAATTGCCACCGGTGTCGCCAGACCCAATGCACAGGGGCAGGAAATCACTAATACTGCAATGGCGCTGGACATTGCAAACTCAAATTCCGCTCCGCTAAGCAGCCATACAGCAAAGGTAACAAGGGCAATTCCAATAACGGTGGGTACAAAAATACCGGAAATCTTATCCGCCAGCCTGGCAATCGGGGCTTTGCTGGAGGAGGCTTCCTCCACAAGGCGGATAATCTGGGCAATGGTCGTGTCGCTGCCCACCTTGGTGGCTTTTGCCCTTATCAGTCCGGCTTTGTTGATGGAAGCGGAAATAATGTTATCTCCCTCTTGCTTTAATACCGGAATGCTTTCCCCTGTAATGGCTGATTCGTCAAAAGAAGATTTTCCTTCCAGGATTATCCCGTCTACTGCCACTGCCTCCCCGGGTTTGACAAGAAAAATATCACCTGCCGCCACTTCTGCAGCATCCACAACCTTCTCTTCCCCATCCCTAAGGACCGTCACCGTCTTCGGCGCTAACTGCATCAGTCTGGTGATTGCCTCGCTTGTCCTGCCCTTGGATTTGGTTTCCAGATATTTCCCCACGGTAATCAGCGTTAAAATCATTCCCGCTGACTCGAAATATAAATCATGGCTGTAATGCATGACCAGCTCGGTGTCCCCATATCCTAAGCCATAGCCAATGCGGTAAATTGCAAAAATGCCATACAGGATTGCCGCGCTTGCCCCGATGGCGATCAGACTGTCCATATTGGGGCTTCTTTTCGCCAATGTTTGAAATCCATTGCGGAAATACTTCTGATTGACAAACAGAATTGGCAGCAACAGCAAAAACTGTGTGAAAGCATATGTGACAGCGTTTTGCTCCCCATGAAAAAAGTTTCTGGTGACAGGCGGCAGCTCGAGGCCCAGCCATCCATAAATCATATGCCCCATGGAGACATACATAAGAGGCACTAAAAAAATCACCGAAATGATGAGCCTCTTTTTCATATTGGCGATATTTTTCTGCTGTAGGGAAAGGGCGTCTTCTGTGTTCTGCGGGCTTCCTTTCCCATTGCCCGGATTCTTGGAATCTTTGAGGCTTGCTCCATAGCCCGCCGCCTCCACCGCTTTTATAATCTCTGCCGGGCTGGTCTTTGTATCATCAAATTCCACCTGCATCCGATTGGTCAGAAGATTAACAGTAGCCTGCTGCACCCCTTCTACGCCGCTTACACTCTTTTCCACACGGGCAGAACACGCAGCGCAGCTCATCCCTGTGATATCAAAGGTTTCTTTCACGTTCCTTCCCTCCCTTCTGCATTTATTTCATTAGTTTCTTTAATAATTCACACAATTCATCCACCGCCTCTTCATTTCCCAGGCGGATATCCTCAGAAACGCAGCTTTTGATGTGCCTTGCCAGCAGCTCTTTATTAAAGCTGTTTAATGCCGCCTGAACCGCCGAGACCTGAGTCAAAATGTCCACGCAGTAGCGGTCCTCTTCCACCATTGCCTTAATCCCCCGCACCTGTCCTTCAATACGGTTCAGTCTGGTGGTCAAATCTTTTTTCTCCGCGGTATCCCGCTGTTTATACTTTTTTTGCTCTTCCGCTCCACAATGGTTACAAGACATTTGCCTCACTTGCCTTTCTGCTAAAATTATGAGATAGGAATCGTCTTCTCTCTCAGTTTTATATACCCCATAGGGGTATTTATACTATACACCCGTACAGGGGAATTGTCAACTTCTCCACCGAATCTTCATCTGTTACCTTACTATCCCCTGATTTTTCTCCGTTATCCCTTTCAACCCCTTTTTCAATCTGTTTTTGTTTCATAAAAAAATCCCCCGTTCCCTGGCACTCTCTGTTTTCTATCTTAACAGTGCTCTTTGCCAGTTACAACGAGAGATTTTTTACAAATCCATCGAAATTCAAATGAAAAACGCCCATTTCCGGTGTTTTTCTGCACAAGTCACAAATCCTACGCTAACGCTTTCCCCAATGCCCTGCAGGCTGCAAGGGCTTCCTCATCCGGCGCTTCATGGGCAATCACGCCTTCGCCTGTCACAATCACAGCTCCAGCCGCACTCATGCGTTCTTCCCAGTCGCGCATCCACTGGCCGTCTCCCCAGCCATAGGAGCCGAAAAGCCCAATCTTTTTGCCCTTTGCGAATGCCTCGATTTCTGTGACAAAAGGCTCCATCTCACTTTCCTCTAAGACTTCCGATCCCATTGCCGGGCAGCCAAGCGCAAATGTATCTGCCGCCTTTAAATCCTCCAGGGAAACTGCAGAAACCGGAAGCACTGCCGCTTCTTTTCCTGCCTCTTTAATTCCTTCACCAACAGCATTTGCCATCGCCTCCGTGTTTCCGCTCTGTGACCAATATGCTACAATTATCTGGCTCATCTTTCCTCCATTCCGGTACGCTTTGTACCTTGCTTTTCCTCGTTTTTCTTTTTGAAGCGCGTTACTGTAAGAGAAGCATATCGGAAAAATCCAATTTCCGTCTCTCTTCCGACTTGTGACGCTTCCACACAAGTTCCGTAATGTCTGCGCCCGAAAAAATCAGGCGTATGGCTTCTTCTTTTGCCGCATTGTAACTGGCGAAGGTCTGTTTCGCTTTCGCCACGTCCCCGTACACTTTCCAGTAACCGCTGTACAAATAGTTTTTTCCCTCATTACGGATAAATCCCAATACATCTTCTACAGGGTAACCTAAGAGCAGGCCGAGCTCATGTGGAAAAGATAAGCGGTCTGACATATATTTTTGATAGCGGGCACACAAATTTTCAAAAATGTCAGTAAGGCGCAAAGTCTGATATCCAAACATCCGCATCGTATTTTTGACTTCTTTCCGCTCTAAATAAGCGAGCAGCTCCCTTTCGCGGAACAAAAGCATCGTAATACGATTTTGTGTCTGGCAGAGTGTATGTACAGTAATATCTGTATTGCGGAACACGCATTCCACCTCCCTGTTTCTGTCTTTGGCGACAGTCAGCAGATTGGAAAGCTTGATTCCGGTAAGAAGCGGAGCGCATTGAAGCGCCAGTTGAGTCTTTAATTCTTTTTTATCCATCTTCTCCACAATCTCCAACACTTCCCTGCTCATGGTCATCTCCCATCCTTTGGTTAGTTTTAGCTAACCCCTTGTGTAAACAAGGGATGTCACGCTCTGCGGGACACCCTGTGTTGAAAAGAATGAACTCCGGAAAGCTCATTGCTTTTTCTATGGTTAGTTTATTCTAACTTTTGTTATTTGTCAATAACTATTCTCCCATTTTTTCTCCGCTTATTGATTTCTTTTTATCAAAACCGTTCCGGAATGCGACGATTCCGAGGACGGCTGCCAAAAGGACTGCCATATAATCCGTTACCGGCTGCGCCATCACCAACATCCTTGCAGTGCCAAACACTTTATGGAAGAGAAACAATACCGGCAGATATACCAGCCCCTGTCTGCTGACGGAAAGGAGCAACGAAGGAAGCGCCGCTCCCATCGCCTGAATCATATTGACCAAAACAAATAATACGCCAAGCACCGGACCGGAAAGGATGAGCGTGCGGGCAAACTGCATTCCATAGTCATAGGCATCGGCGTCTTCTAAAAATGCCCGAACCATCGGTCCCGCCCCTGCATAGCAGATGACCGTCATAATCGCGCTCAAGATGATTGCCAGTCCGATGGACA
>CANQUZ010000087.1 GCA_947627165.1 uncultured Roseburia sp. | reverse complement strand
AATTGCCAGGTAGAGAAACACACAGGCAACCATAATCATAACAAAGTTTCCCCCTGTAAGGTTAAAAAAAGCGGTCTGATGCAGGAGGTTACTTAACGTTTCCGAAATATAACTCATGGTAATCCTCCTAACATTAGTTGCTTAAGGTTGCCAGCAATGCACCTGCTTCTACCATATCCCCAACGTTTACGTTGATGCTTGCCACCGTTCCATCCTCCGGGGCAACCACCGGGGTTTCCATTTTCATAATCTCAAGGATCAGCACGGTATCGCCTTTCTTTACCGCCGCCCCTACAGAAGCCTCTATTTTAAATACTTTTCCTGCCGCGCCAGCTTCAATTTTGACATTGCCGGCTGCGCCTGCCGGAGCTTCCGGTTTGTTCTGCGCTGCCGGAGCTGCAGGAACTGCCGCGCGTCTTACAGGTGCGGTCTGCGCGCCTGCGGAACCATTCTCCTCTACCGTAACATCATAAACATTTCCATTGACTGTAACTGTGTAACTTTTCATTGCATTATCCTCCTAAACATATCCGCACCGTCCGCGGCGCAGAATTTTTGATTTTTGTAACCTTTTCTTATCTCCGGTGGATCGAACGCACGACAAAGGAATCGGCGGAAGCTCCCGTCCCTGCCGCAATGGCCGCTGTAATAACCGCAACAAGCTCGCAGTCGTCCGTCAGCTCCTGTTCCTCCCTCCGCTCAATCTGCACCACTACCGCATTTTCTTCCGTTTCTTTCCATTTGCGGCTGAATTTTTTCTGAATATAGGGAATGAGATTAAACGCATAAATAATCAAGCTGATTAAAATCAATACCGCAAACACAGTCCCCATTCCTAACACTGTGTTCATTGCCGCTTTTCCCATCTGCTCGCCAATCGTATATACCAAATCGACCGTCGCGTCGTCTAACACGGCCTGCTTTATCTCATAATCATAAGTATACACATAGGTAAGGATGATATCCCGGCCCGGAAAGTGCACAATCTGCTCTGTCGTGACGGAATCTTTCGTCTTGTCAATCGAAAACTCCCCCAGCCCCTGATATGGGCCTAACTCTCCAGTCGATGCATCCCAGGTTTCCAATAGATGTATGACTTCCTCGGAACCATACGAATAGATACTCTCCCGGTTCTCGTCCGTCATCCCCACCAAAGATGCCACATCCCGCTCCATGCCAGATTTCAGATCTTCATAGGCCATACCAAAGTAATCTACACTGGCAGGATCCGTTCCGCATGCCGTCATTGTCAAAATCATTATCACAAGACAAAGCATTAAAGATACTTTTTTCTTCATAACTTCACCTTTCTATTTTGTTCCATGTTTCTTGTCTGGTACGCCTGCACATTTTGTGTACAATAACTCAAACGCGGATACTAAGTACTTTCTCGTATCGGCAGGTTCTAAAATCAAATCCACATAACCGCGCCTTGCCGCAGCCAGAACGCTGTCCTGTAAGGCGTCATACTCTTTCGCTTTCTCGTCAATGACGTCTGCGGAAGCATCTGCATACATAATCTTCGCCGCAAGCTTTGCGTCCATCATCCCGACCTTCGCATCCTTCCAGGCATACACAAAATCAGCCCCGATAGATTTGGAATTCATGGAAACATAGGCGCTTCCGTAGGCTTTTCCCGTAATCAGGTTCACTTTCGGGCAGGTTGCCCCTGCAAAGGCGGACGTCATGCGGGCAAGGGCTTTCGCTAAATTCTTTTCCGAGCACATGCTTGTCTTAAAGCCCGTGACATTCGTTAAGGTCAGCACCGGAATTTCAAAGGCATCGCAGTACCGTACAAATTCAGCCGCTTTATTACAGCCTTTCGCAGACAGCACAGCGTCAAAACTATCGGTCTTATTGCCCTCTGCGTCATAAATTTCCGTGGTGTTGGCAACAGCCCCTACCGTCATGCCGTTTAATTTGATAAACCCGGTTGCCATCTCTTTTGCATACCCTGCCTTCGTCTCAAAGAAAACGTGTCCGTCGGAAATCTCGCTCAGCAGGTATCTCGGATCGCCCGCCATCGTTTCCATATTTTCGCAAACACGGTTTAAGTCGTCCTCGCAGTCGGAGGTATACACATCCCCCTCGTTATTCAAGGGCAGGATGCTCACTAACTGGCGGATTTTGGCAATGATCTCATCCTCAGAGCCAACCGCGTCAATGCATCCGCTCTCCTCTCCCTGGAATTTCGCTGCGGAAGTATCGCATTTGTCAACACGGTTGCCGTCCACTGTATTGGGGGCGTTTACAAACACTTTGCCTTTTTCGCTCTCAATGAAAGCAAAATCACACAGAGCCGGAACTACAGCAAGTCCGCCCCCGCAATTTCCAAATACGGCGGCAATCTGAGGAATCACCCCGGAAGCAGCAACTTCTTTTGCATAGATTTGCCCAAAGCCGTCCAAGGCATCCACAGACTCCTGCAGCCTCATGCCGGCGCAGTCGAGAAATCCGATGACCGGAGCCCCCATCTTCATTGCCATATCATACACCGAAGCTATTTTCTTTGCGTGCATCTCACCGATGGTTCCGTTTAACACGGAAACGTCCTGGCTGTATACAAATACAAGGCTTCCGTCAATCAGCCCGTGGCCAGTGATGACACCATCGGATGGCGTCTCGGTGTCTGCAAGATTAAAATCTGTGCTTCTTGCGGTTACGAGAGAACCGATTTCCATAAAACTGTTCTCATCGACTAACTTGGTAATGCGGCGCATCGCCAAGCTATCATTGCTACTATTCATCCTTCTTGTCCTCCACTTATAAAATTTTCCATATCGCCTGATATTGAACGAAGCAAACGCTGCAATACTGCCGGCTTAGCCTCATTCATGAATGAACCGACGTGAAGAACCTTTTCCCACGCCGGAAACAAAAATCTGCTATTGTAATTATAGTGTTTTTTCCTGTACATTTCAAGTCAGTTGTCTATTTTTTGACAACTACTTTTCTAAAAAAGCTCAAACAGTTCCATTACACGCCAAAAGCACCAGGAAAAATCTATCTTATTGATTTTTCTGTCTGACCGGATGGCGCACTCTTTGAGGGTCTCTTCGCCCAGACGGTATGTGACTTTTCCGATATAAGCCCCTTTCTCCACAGGAGCCTGAAGCTTCTCTGCCATTTGGCAGCTTACGGTGATGTCCTGCCCTTTGAACACCAGGAGCTCTTCTATGCCCGGACGTTCCTCCACCAGAGGGCGGATATAGACCGCCTCGCCAATTCTGCCGCCCTGCCCCTCTTCCACGGGAACCGGCTCCAATTCCGATGGATCAAGTCGGATTTCACTGAGATATTTTTTTTCAAAATTTTCCAGCCCGTAATTCATCAGTTTTTTGGTGTCCGACCATTTGTAGGTCTTGTTATTCGGCCAGCCGCAGGCAAGCAGCGCCACAATGTACGTCTTTCCTTCCCTCTCTAACGCACCAACATAGCAGTAGCCCGCGTTTCCCGTAAATCCCGTTTTGCCTGACAGCGCACCCTCCATCATGTCTAAAAATGCGTTGCGGTTATAGCAGCTGTAGGAACGCTTCCCCTCCAAATCCGTAAAGCTGTACTGTTTTGTTCTGGTAATTTCCAGAAACGCTTCCGCCTTTTCTGACTCTTTGAGGCAGTAGCGCATGATTCCTGCCAGATCCGCCGCGGTGGTATGGTGAAAGCTGACGCTATCCTTAGCGTCAAGCCCGTTTGGCGTGATAAAATAAGTATCTTTGCAGCCGATTTCTTTCGCCTTACGGTTCATCATTTCCGCAAAGCCTTCCTTCGTCCCGCCGATATGTTCCGCAATCGCCATGGCGCAGTCGTTAAAGGATTCTAACATCAGCCCATAGAGCAGATCTCTCATATAAAATTTTTGTCCGGCACTCATTCCCAGATGGACTTTGGGTTGGGACGCCGCTAAGGCGCTCACCTCCACCTCGCTGTCTAAGTCACAGTTCTCTAACGTGAGGATGCAGGTTAAGATTTTTGTGGTGCTGGCGTTCGCCATGGCCGCATAGCCGTCTTTTTCATATAATACCCTGCCGGAATCCCCATCCATCAGCACAGCGGATTTTGCATACAATTCCGTCGGCTTTAATTCCTCTGCAGCAAACTCCACGCCGGGGAACGGCTCCGCAGATAAAATCCCAGTCCCTGTCTGCAAAAAGATTGCGCAGGCCAGGACGAATGTCAGAAATTTTTGATACATATTGCTCCAGAAAATGATTTCATAGATTCCTATGCCGCAGGGAGGACGCCAAGAACCAAAACATCATGCAAAAAGCCGGACTAAATGTCCAGCTTTAAGTTCATCTCGGCTTCCGCCTCCTGTTTAAATTCTTCCACCTGCACCGGGTTTAATACCGGCAGCTCTTCAATCGACTGCACGCCGAAGCTCCGCAGAAATTCTTCGGTAGTCCCAAATAGCAGCGGCCTTCCCGGAGCGTCTAGCCGCCCTAACTCACAGACAAGATTGTATTCCAGAAGTTTATTAATCGCATGGTCGCAGGAAACCCCGCGGATTTTTTCGATTTCCACTTTTGTAATCGGCTGTTTGTAGGCAATGATGGACAAGGTTTCCAGCAAAACATCCGTAAGGACATGGCGTTTCGGCTGCTTTGCAATTTTTATGAGATATTCATACATCTCGCTTTTGGTACACATCTGATAAGCCCCGTCTAACTCTACGATTTTAATCCCAATGGAAGGATCCTCGTAATGCCGCATCATTCTGTTGATGATTTCTTTCGTTTCCTCCGGGCTTACTTCAATGGCGGACGCTATTTTTTCTAATTCCACAGACTTTCCCATGGCAAATAAAATCGCTTCTATGATTGCCTCATAATTTTTTGTTTCCATATAAGCTCTCCATTCCGAGTGACTTTAAGCGGCAATCTTCGACTGAATCTTGATATCGTCAAAGATCTCCTCCTGTGAGATAAAAATCGTCCCCATTTTCATTAACTCCAATATGGCAAGGAACGTGACAATCACCTCCATCCTGCCAGACTGCTCCAAAAGCAGGCTGCGGAAACTGAAATAGCGGTGTTTTTTGCAGTATTCCTCTAAATATGCCATCTTGTCGGAAAGGGAGACTTCCTCTTTCTCAATGTTGCCAAATTTTGAGCGGACAGGGTCTACCTTGTCCTCCTGCTTTTTCATAATGGACTTAAAAATGGCGTTGAGCTTTGCAAGCGTAAGGCCGGAGACTAATTCCTCTAAATTTACCGGCTCCTCATACTCCGCCACCTCCGGCGGGATGGTAGGCTCTTTAAACAGCGCCCTGGCAGCGTCCATCTGACGGTCCCGCAGCTCAAACGCCATACATTTATACATCTTATACTCCAACAGCTGCTGCACCAACTCCGCCCTGGGGTCTTGCGCCTCTTCCTCCTCCTTTTCCGGAGCCGGGAGCAGCATTCTGGACTTGATATCGATAAGCGTCGCCGCCATCACCAGAAATTCGCTCATGACATTTAAGTCCTGACGCTTCATTTCCGCTATGTATTCCATATATTGATTGGTAATTTCCACGATGGGGATATCATAGATATTCACTTTATTTTTTTCTAATAAATGCAATAATAAGTCAAGTGGGCCTTCGAATACCTGGAGCCTGACCGTCATTTCCATGTTTTCCTCATTTCTGCGCCGCTTACAGCGCATTTTAAGTTTGTGTCAGCGTGTTGCAATCTGCCGGAAAGCCTGTCCTCACGCCCGACTTACTCATTCTACCCCCCTTTTGCCTAAAATTCAAGCGATTTCCTCCATTCGGCGTTTTTACTGCCGTTTTCTCGACACTCCACGCACTTAAGTAGCCCCTTATTTGAAAATGGTAAAAATGAATTATCTTAAATGAACGATTTCAAGATTTTCTTCTTGACAAACAATAAATATACTTATATCATAGACTTAGAAAGAAACGAAGTTTACTACCGTACAGCTATTGCTCATGCGGCCTGCTCGTTTCTTTTTTTGTTCTAACCAAATCATATAGATAAAGTTTTCCATCCACATCACATCTCACAAGCATTCTTGTTGAAAAAATATTATATCGCTCCAAATTTCCATCTTCATCATAGACTGGTATTCCAAATCTTGTATTGTAACGGTACCATCCAAATTGTGCTTTTGCACCATGTTTGTTGTTATAGTCAGGATACTGTACCTTTTTCGATGCAATTTGAATAAGCTCACCTATGGCTGGCGCAATGTTTTCCTTTGCCTTTATATTTGCACCTCTCAATCCCTTTGTATCGTTTGAATGGCTGAACTCATCCGGAAAATCGGGACCGATATATATTTTTTCTGAAGTTTCAGATATTTCAAAGTATTCTCCAATATATTCTTTCAGATACTGCTCTACTTCATTCCAATCTATCCCCTTCCTCGATTTAAATCTTATATCATTAATAAGGGCTATTTTGGTACCATCCAAATCCGAAATAATACTGACACTTTTGTTCATATTTCTCGTCCTTTCCTTTTTTATCAGGCATCTTTCGACATCTGGCACGATTTTATCACAGATAACACAATTATTCCATGATTCTTTCAACTCCTCTTTTTTCTGTTCCGCAATTTCATGAATCAGCTTCATTAATCTTGTGATTTTTTGCCGGTACTGCAAATCGGTTAATTGCTTGTGCTGTGTTTGAATTTTAGTTTGATCTATCAGCGCGCCCGAAAATCTCAGAAATTTTTCTCATAAAGTACAGGCAATGATTCTAAAATGAATTATATCTACCGCCAAAGGAGGCATTTCCTTGAAGTTTTTTATTCCATTGCTGTTAAGCGCCTGCCTGTTCCTGTCTTCCGGTCCGGGGATTACCGTCTTTGCTGAGGAAACATCCGCCGCGGAATCCAAAAACGACGACGCAGTTTCCTTAAACATTTCCGCCCCCAGCGTTCTTTTGATGGAGGCGTCCACCGGCGCGATAATTTACGAAAAAAATTCCCATGAGATACGCCATCCTGCCAGTATTACCAAAATCATGACTCTGATTCTGATTTTTGACGCCATAGAAAAAAAACAGATTTCCCTGGCAGACACCGTGACGGTATCGGAACACGCCGCTTCCATGGGCGGCTCCCAGGTATTTTTAGGGGGAGACGCAGACGGTAGAAACGATGATTAAATGCATCAGCATCGCCAGCGCCAACGACGCCTGCGTCGCCATGGCGGAATTTATTTCCGGTTCTGAGGAGGAATTTGTGCGACAGATGAACGAGCGCGCCAAGGGGCTTGGCATGAAAGAAACGAGCTTTGTCAACTGCTGCGGCCTTGATGTGGAGGGGCATATGACGAGTGCTTATGACATTGCGCTGATGTCCAGGGAGCTTATCATAAAATACCCCCAAATCCATGATTACTGCACCATTTGGATGGAAAACATTACGCATACCACAGCAAAAGGTTCCACGGAATTTGGCCTGACCAACACCAATAAATTAATCAAACAGTATGAATATGCCACTGGATTAAAAACCGGCTCCACCGGACTGGCAAAATATTGCGTTTCCGCCACGGCGGAAAAAGACGGCATGGAACTGATTGCCGTCGTCATGGCGGCGCCCGATTACAAAATCCGCTTTTCTGACGCCGCTACCTTATTAAACTATGGCTTTAGCAAATGCAGGATTTACGAAGACAAAAATGAAGACCCGCTTCCCACCCTTCCAGTGAAAAAGGGCGTGGAGGAAACGGTGGGCGTCAGATACCGCGCGCCTTTCCAATATATGAGCACCGACGGCTCGGATCTCTCCGGCATTCAAAAGAGCATCGAGCTGCCGGAGGCCGTGGAGGCTCCCGTCATCCAGGACGGCATTGCCGGAAGAGCCGTCTATACCCTAAACGGCAAGGAAATCGGTTCTGTCGATCTTCTCTATAGCGACAGCGTTGACGCCGCCGGTTATAAAGATTATTTGGCAAAGGCTTTCTTGTTCTTTATCCCATAAAAACACAATGTAGTGACAGGAGGGCAATAAGGCAGTATTTGTGCCTTATTGCACTCCTTGATGTCATAGGGCAGTCCTTAGTGCCATAAGGCAGTCTTTGTGCCTTATTGCACTCCTTGATGTCATAGGGCAGTCCTTAGTGCCGTGGGCAGTCCCTTTCTATAGCAGAGGGGCAAAAAGGCGCATGATGCCCTGAAAGGTGCGCACGATCACATTGCGCTTTCTGCAAAATTCCATGGTGATTTCCTGCGAACAGGCAATCGTATTTTGGCAGTCTTCTTTGACCTGCAGAACCGCGTCCGTCCCATACATCCATA
>CANQUZ010000086.1 GCA_947627165.1 uncultured Roseburia sp. | reverse complement strand
AACTGATGCCCCGGCTCTTAGAAGAGACGGGGGCGGCAGAGTACCGGGTGGCGTCCCCGCTGGGGATGCTGTGGCTGCCGGAGCGTTTAAAAACGGGACAGGAGGCGGAACAGGGGTATTTGAACCTGACGCTTGGGTAAAAGGAAAGGAGGACAATGATGCAAAGAATGAAGAAATTGGTTGTGCTGCTGTTGGCAGTTGTGATGATGATTACGGTTCTGCCGGTACAGGCGGAAGCTGCAGCGGTAAAATTAAACAAGACGGCAGTTTCCCTCTATGTGGGGGAGAAAGTGACCTTAAAGCTGTCTAAGAAACAGAGCGCCGTCAAATGGAGCAGTTCCAACAAAAAGGTGGCAGCCGTGACTTCCGCAGGGAAAGTAACGGCGAAGAAGGCGGGGAAGGCAACCGTCACGGCAAAGGTATCCAACAAAACATATACGTGCAGAGTCACGGTAAAAAACCCTTATTTGAATAAGACAAAGCTCTCGCTGGCAAAAGGGAAAACTTACAATCTGAAACTGACCGGAACGAAAGTAAAAAGCTGGAAAAGTTCCAATAAGGCAGTCGCCACAGTGTCCGCAAAAGGGAAAGTAACGGCGAAAAAGGCTGGAACGGCAACGCTCATATGCACGGGGGCCAATGGAAAATCCTATAAGTGCAAGGTGACGGTGAAAGGCGGCGAAACAGATCCGGGGAAGGATACAAACGAGCTTTCCGAAACGAAGGTCTATGAAGCGATGACGGCGTTAAAGACGGATTATCCGGAGGGAATGCCTTGGACGAATGACAATTATTATGAGTGGAAAGGCGGAATTTACCTGGGCGGTTACGGTTGTGCCGGATTTGCCTTCCTGCTCAGCGATGCGGCCTTCGGCAGCCTTCCGGCGCGCCAGCACACAGATTTTTCCAATATCCGTGTGGGAGATATCATCCGTATGAATAATAATTCCCACTCTGTGATTGTGCTCCAAGTCAAAAGCGACAGCGTGATTGTGGCGGAGGGGAATTTTAATAATTCCGTCCACTGGGGCAGGGAGATTTCCAGGTCCTCCATTCAAGAGACGGGAACCTATGTGATGACGCGTTATCCGCAATAGTGCATTGGAAACGTAAAACAATCAAAGGGAGAACCTCCCAAAGGGAACAGCCAGGAAAACAAGAGCACAGAATCGACAGCTTACACAGGGGCGCAGGACTTCGGTTCTGTGCTCTTGCTAATTTCCGCCATTTATGCCATAGGGAAACTGGCAAAGCGTGAGTTCTATTGTTGAAAAAATCGTGGGGCGGAAGTTTCCCTTTTTTTGTTTTTATGATAAAATGGCTGGAAAGGGTCTGCTCGGCAGCGGAAAGATTCAGAAAAAGAATTTTGAGGGAAGTGTTATATGAAACCATTCGTATCATTTGAAAATGTCACAAAAACATACAAAACAGGGGAAATGGAAATTTCCGCCTTAAAAGATGTTAATTTTGAAATAGAAAAGGGAGAATTTTGCGTTATCGTAGGAGCCTCCGGCGCGGGAAAAACTACCATACTAAATATTTTAGGCGGGATGGATCATCTCACTGACGGCAAAGTATTTTTGGATGGAGAGGAAATATCGGCATATGATAAAAAGCAGCTGACTTCTTACCGGAGGTATGACATCGGTTTCGTATTTCAGTTTTATAATCTGGTGCAGAATCTGACTGCCGTGGAAAATGTGGAACTGGCGTCCCAAATCTGCAAAGAACCGTTGGATGCGGTGACGGTACTGGAAGAAGTGGGGTTAAAAGAGAGGCTTTCCAACTTTCCGGCGCAGCTGTCGGGCGGGGAGCAGCAGAGGGTGGCAATCGCGAGGGCGTTAGCGAAAAATCCAAAGCTGCTGTTGTGTGATGAACCTACGGGCGCCTTAGACTACAACACAGGGAAATCCGTCCTAAAACTCCTTCAGGACACCTGCCGTGTCAAGGGGAAAACGGTGGTGGTCATCACCCACAATCAGGCAATTACCGCCATGGCGGACCGGGTTATCACCGTGAAAAGCGGAACCATTGTAAAAATGGAAAAAAACCAGCATATTGTGGATATTGCAGATATTGAGTGGTAAGAGTACAAAGCTTGCAGCCATTCGTCGGCTCAGGGAGAAAGCTCCTAAAAAACAGTTGTTGCACGGAGGCTTGTTATGAAGTCAACCATATGGAAATCGACATTTCGGGAAATCAGACAAAGTTTAGGGCGTTTTATGGCAATTCTTGCCATTGTGGCGTTGGGGGTGGGATTTTTTGCGGGGTTAAAAATCACTCAGACTGCGATGGTAAGGACGACGGAGGATTATTTTCAGGAGACGGATTTTTTTGATTATCACCTGCTTTCCAACGTGGGGTTTTCCAAAGAAAGCGTAGAAACCTTTGCCCGGCAGGAATCCGTGAAAGCGGTGGAAGGAGACGTTTCTTTTGATATTTTATGCAGTGACGGCAGCGGGGAAATGGTGATAGAGGCTCACAGCATACCGGAAAAACTAAACCGTGTTGTGCTTGTGGAAGGGCGTATGCCGGAAAAAGATACGGAATGCGTAGTGGACTCTAATTTGTACGGCAGTTCTGCCATTGGAAAAAAAATCAAACTGTCCCAGCAGAACGAAGAATCTGACTTAGAGCATTTTACATACACCGAATATGAGATTACAGGACTTGTGCAGTCTCCGCTCTACATTCAGTTTGAGCGGGGGACGACTTCCCTGGGAACGGGAAAAATCTCAGGGTTCCTGTACCTTCTCCCCACAGGTTTCCAGGCGGATTATTATACGGATATCTATGTGAGATTCCATGAGGATTTTCCCCTCTACAGCGACACATACACCGAATATATCGATGCAAAAACAGACGTCTGGGAAGCGTTGGCGCAGACTGTCGCAGAGGAGCGTTATGACACGGTGCTTGCGGATGCAAGGCGGCAATTAGCGGACGGAAAGGAAGAGCTGGCAGAGAAAAAGCAGGAGGCGGAGGGCCAATTAGCGGACGCAAAAGAAAAATTAGACGAGGCGGCGGCAGAAATCAGCGATGGGGAACGGCAGATAAGCGAGGCGAGAGAAAGGCTGGAGAAAGCCCCAAGAGAAATCGAGGAAAAAGAAGCCCAGTTAGCGGAGGCGGAAGCAGCGTTGGCGGAGCAGGAACTGCAGCTTAATCAGGCGGAAATTGCAGTAGGCCTTGGGTATGCCGTAGGAATGGGAGAGCTGTCAAAGGCTCTCAATAGCGCCGGAAATATTCTGGGTGGCAGTACGGAGCAGAGTGCAGACAATGTTTCGGGAAACGAAATGGATTTGGGCAGTTTTGGCGGCGAATTGCCGGAAGGCATGGATGGAAACGCCTCCATGGAGCAGATAGCGGGGGCGAAACAGCAGATTGCCGACGGCAGAGCGCAGATAGCGGATGCAAAACAACAGCTGGCGGCGGGGAAAGCGGCGATAGCGGATGCAAAGCGGCAGTTGGAAGCGGGAAAAAAAGAATTGGAAGAAAAGGAGAAGGAATTAGAAGAAGGAAAACAAGAGTATGAAACAGGGAAACAGGAGTACGAGGAGGCTTACGCGGAATTTCAGGAAGAAGTAGCCAGGGCGGAAGAAAAAATCCGGGACGGGGAAGAGGCAATCGAGCAGTTAGAGAAGCCGGAGAGCTATGTGTTGGGGCGGAATACCAACGTGGGATATGTCTGCTTTGAGAGTGATTCCGGAATCGTAGACGGGATTGCCAATGTATTTCCCATATTTTTCTTCCTTGTAGCGGCGCTGGTGTGCATGACCACGATGAACCGCATGGTGGAGGAGCAGAGGGGCCAGATTGGTGTTTTGAAGGCATTAGGATACAGCCAGAGGAGCATCATGGCAAAATATATTTTTTACTCAGGCACGGCGGCGGCGCTCGGATGTGTGCTGGGATTTTTCGGGGGCATTCTTCTGTTTCCCAGAGTCATTTGGTATGCTTACGGCATGATGTACCGGGTGACTTCGCTGGCGTTTGTGTTTGACGCTAAATTGGCGTTGATTTCCCTGTCAGGAGCCCTCCTCTGTTCGGTGGGGACGACTTATGTGTCCTGCCGTTATGAACTCTCTGAAGTGGCGGCGGAATTAATGCGCCCCAGAGCGCCAAAAGCAGGGAAACGTGTTTTTTTGGAATACCTGCCTTTTTTCTGGAAACGGTTAAAGTTTTTGCAGAAAGTGTCCCTTAGAAATATTTTCCGTTACAAAAAACGGTTTTTTATGATGGTCGTAGGGATCAGCGGGTGCAGCGCATTGCTGGTCACCGGGTTTGGCGTGCGCGATTCCGTGACCAACGTTGCAGCGCAGCAGTACACGGAAATACAGTTATACGATATCAGCATGACCTGCCAGAAGCCTGTAGAGAAGGAACTGGAGCGGGAGTTAGAGCGGAGGATGCCGGAGGAGATTGCCGCCTATTGTGTGGTGGCGGAGGAAACGATGGACTTAGAGGTCGATGGAAAGATAAAATCCATCAATCTTGTGGCGGCAGAGTCCGGGGAGGCATTGGAACCGTTCGTAGACCTCCACACCACCAAAAAAGAGCACGTCCCCTATCCGGGCCTGGGCGAGGCGGTGATTTCCCATAAAATTGCAGAAGAGTACGGGGTAAAAGTGGGGGATTCCATTTTATTGCGGGACGAAAACCGGAGAGAGATGACCGTGAAAGTTTCGGGAATCTTCCAGAATTTTGTCTATCATTATGTCTACATAACGACGGAAACCTTTGAGGAGCAGATGGGGGAAGCCCCGGAGAGGAAGAGTGTTTATATCAATGCGGCGGAGGGCAAGGACGCCCATCTGCTTGGCACGGAACTGAGAAATATCAAAAATGCAGCGTCCGTAAATGTAAACGAAGATTTCTTAGAGCGGTTTTCCAGCATGATGCGAAGCATGGATTTAATCGTGGTAGTCGTCATTATTTCTGCGGCGGGGCTGGCGTTTATCGTGCTGTACAACCTGACCAACATTAATATTACAGAGCGGATCCGGGAAATCGCCACCATAAAAGTCTTGGGGTTTTACGAAAACGAAACGGCGTCCTATGTCTTCCGGGAAAATCTGACGCTGACGTTTTTAGGAGCTTTATTGGGACTGGGATTAGGACGGCTGCTTCATATGTTTGTCATGCGCCAGATTAAGATTGACGTCATCACCTTTGATTCGCGGGTGCTGCCGGTCAGCTATCTGTACAGCGCGCTTTTAGCGATGGCATTTGCATTCCTGGTAAACCGGATGATGAAGAAAAAAATTGACTGCATTAACATGACCGAATCCTTAAAGAGCGTGGATTAGTCCGAGTAAAAAGGAGAGATTTGCGGCACACTTTATAAAAGAGCAATGAAACCGGACAAAACAGGCAGTATGCCATTTTGGGGGACGCTTTCATCAGCGTCCCTTAAAATTTGATGGAGAAAGGGAAATGCAGACCTATCATTTAGCAGGGACAAAAGGCGTCGTACATTTGCTGTCCGTAAGCGAATTGAAAGAATTAGAGGGGGATTACCCGCATAAGCGCGCGTTTTACCGGAGCGTCAATCCAATCCAGTACGGTAGGGCGGAGACGTTTGGCGAGTGCTTTTTCGGGACGATGAAAATGCCTCACTATGCAAAGGGGAAGGCGGTTCCAGCCGCCTTTGGCTTTTACCAAAAGGAAGGGGAGCTGCTTTTGGTGGAAGAGGGCGGCCTCCTAAAGAAAATCTTAGGGAAGATGGAAGAGAACCCTCCGGGCGACTGTAGTTTAAATCAATTATTGCTGCTCATCTTTGAAGCGCTCATTGAGGAGGACGTCATCTACCTGCAGCAGCAGGAAGAGAAGCTCTCTGAGTTAGAGGAAGCGCTTTTAAAGCAGATACCGGAGCAGTTTTACGAGACGGTCATCCAGTACCGGAAACGGTTTTCCAATTACCATTCTTATTACGAGCAGCTGATGAACATTGGCTATTCCATCCAGAGCGCGTATGGGCTGAAATTGACCAAAGAGGAGAGGGCGCTCTGGCAGCTTTATGCCAAACACGCGGAGCGGCTTTACCACCATGTGGGGCGTCTGCGGGAATATGTAGTTCAAATACGGGAATTATACCAGGCTCTGATTGCGGTGCAGCAGAATAAGGCAATGAGCTTCCTTACCGTGGTGACGACCATTTTTCTGCCCCTGACTCTGATTGCGGGATGGTATGGAATGAATTTCCCCAATATGCCGGAGTTTGGGTGGGATTATGCGTATCCTGCGGTAATAGTCGTCAGCTTGTGCATTATCATATGGGAGATTGTGTACTTTAGAAAGAAAAAAATGCTGTAAATGGAAAAAATTCACATATTTTAAAGACAACTTATGGTTTTCTGGTATATAATAAAAGTTGGTAGTGATTAAAAGCAGTAGTAAAAGGAGAAAATCTATGATAAATCCCGCAGCAATTATGAAAGTGATGAATGCAAAAAATAAATTCGCCGAGAATCATCCAAGATTTGCGGCATTTTTGAGCGACGTATTTACCAGCGGCATTCCGGAAGGCTCGATTATTGAGATAACGGTAACAAGGCCCGGAGAGGAAGCCATCGTCACGAATATGAAAGTGAAACAGTCCGACTTAGATTTGATTCGGGAATTACAGGACTTAGCGCAGTAGCGGGAGCAGCAAAAGCGTTTAACAGCGCAGAAAAGAGGTAAAAGGTATGCTGGGAAGGAGAGTTTCGCACCAGGTGCGTGGAGCGGAAATTCGGATACAATTCGAGCATGGCGAGGCGGCTCTGAAAGTTTTGACGGCAGACATAATCCATGTGTTTGTGCCGGGAGAAACAAAAGAACACCGCTCAAAAGCTGTGGAAGGGGAAAAGGCGCAGCCCACAGAAGTTACAGTGACGGAAGAAAACGGGGTGCTCTGCATTGCCACAGAAAAACTCACCGCAAAAGTGTATGATGGCTTTTTTGTGGATTTTTACAGGCCGGATGGCGCGTTGCTCTGCGCAGACGACAGGCAGGGGCGTATTTTTACCGCACAGATAAGCCAGCAATACCTTGCATTTTTAAAGGCGGAAGGGCATGAAGTGCCAGAAGCTAACGATTTCCATTATCCGGTGGAAGTCGTCAAAAAAATGGACGGGGATGAGAAATTTTACGGGCTGGGAGATAAGACAGGGTTTTTAAACAAACGGAATTATGAATATGAAAACTGGAACTCCGATATCCCCCAGGCTCATACCGAAGGATACCGAGCCCTATACAAATCCATTCCATTTTTGATAACCTTAAAGCAGGCAGGCGTTTACGGCCTGTTTTTTGACAATACGTACAAATCCTATCTCAATCTTGGAAAAGAAAACAGGAATTATTTTTACTATGGGGCAGAGGGTGGAAATTTAGACTACTATATGATAGCCGGAGAGAAGATGCCGGATATTCTTTCCGGATACACCTATCTGACAGGCAGGACGCCCCTCCCCCAGCTTTGGACATTAGGCTACCATCAGTCCAGATGGGGCTATGAATCCGCGGAGGATATCCGGGAAGTGGCGGAAACATACAGAACGCTGCAGATACCCTGCGACGCCATTCATTTTGATATTGACTATATGGACGGCTACCGCGTCTTTACCTGGAACGAAAAGCAGTTTGGGAAACCGGGAGAGGTGATGCAGGAAATCGCAGAAAAGGGATTTAAGTCTGTCTGCATCGTTGACCCTGGGGTAAAACTGGATGAGGATTACAAGCAATACCAGGAAGGAATCGCGAAAGATTACTTTGCCAAAACACCGGAAGGCGAAGTCTATGTCAACGCAGTGTGGCCGGGGGATTCGGTGTATCCGGATTTTGGAAAGCCAGCGGTACGGGAATGGTGGGGAGAAAATCAAAAATACCTGACCGACCTCGGCGCGCGCGGGATATGGAATGACATGAACGAGCCTGCAAGCTTTCATGGAGAGCTTCCCAGGGACGTCGTGTTTACCGATGAGGAGAAACCGATGCCCCATGCCGCCATGCACAATCTATACGGACATCTTATGTGCAAAGCTACTTACGAAGGGTTAAAGAAAGCGGATGGGAAGCGTCCCTTTGTCATCACAAGGGCTTGTTATGCCGGCACACAGAAATATTCCAGCGTCTGGACCGGGGATAACCAGAGCCTATGGTCCCATTTGCAGATGGCAGTACCCCAGCTTTTAAATCTTGGGTTGAGCGGATTTGCCTTTGCGGGGACAGATGTGGGAGGGTTTGGCTGCGATTGCACGCCGGAGCTGATGTGCCGCTGGGTGCAGGTGGGGGCG